>JAFTNX010000078.1 GCA_017451665.1 Oscillospiraceae bacterium
AAAAGCAGACGGACTTTCCTTTACATTCGGCATAACAAAATAAGAGTTCTGCATAATTTTTCTGATTTCTGTTTTTGTACCCTTTGGAACTTCCTCTGTGCCGTCGTTGTTTTCAAAAACGTATTCCTCAAAGTTCGTATCGTTTCTGTCAATAACCCTGTTGATTTCAAGGGCAGCTCTTCTTGAAAAAACAAGTCCTTCAAGGAGAGAATTACTTGCAAGTCTGTTGTTTCCGTGAACGCCTGTATGTGAGCATTCCCCACAGGCAAAAAGTCTGTCAACAGTAGTTTTTGCAAGAGTATTTACGTCAATTCCACCCATAAGGTAGTGGTGACAAGGGAAGATAGGAATAAGGTCCTTTGTCATATCATAGCCTGCGTCAAGAAGATTTTTATAAATCATAGGGAAGCGGTTTTTGATAAATTCGCTGTCCTTATGAGTAATATCAAGATAAAAATCTGTGCTTTGTGTTTTCTGACTTTCAAAAATAATTGAGTGTGAAACCACATCTCGTGGTGCAAGCTCAAGTCTTTTATCGTAGTTGTGCATAAATCTTTCCTTGTGGCAGTTTTTAAGATAAGCGCCTTCGCCTCTTACTGCCTCAGAAATAAGGAAACATTCTCTTGAATTTTTATCATTAAAAGCTGTCGGGTGAAACTGAATATAGCTTAAATTCTTGATTTTTGCACCCATATTATACGCAAAAGCAATTCCGTCACCTGTTGCAATAGCCGAGTTTGTAGTATACTGATAAACTCTGCCGATGCCACCGGTACACATAACTGCATAATGGCTGTTATAAACGCTGATTTCTTCGTTTTTGATAATCTCAAATGAAAATCCCGTTTTTGTCTTTTTAACGTCACTGATAAGTGCGTTTTCCAAAATATCAACGTTTTTAAGCGTCTTGACGTAAGCAATAAGCTTTGTTAAAATCTCAAATCCCGTAGCGTCCTTGTGGTGGAAAATTCTGTGTCTGCCGTGTCCGCCCTCAAGAGTTCTGTGATAGCTTCCGTCAGGGTTTTTATCAAATTCAACACCAAGCTCGATAATTCTGCCGATGTCCTTTTCAGCTTCGTTAACTAAAATCTCGGTAGAAATAGGGTCGTTTTCAAAACCACCTGCCACAAAGGTATCCTCTTTGTGAAGCTTAGGACTGTCGTTTTCACTATTATAAACACCTGCAATTCCACCCTGCGCAAGTGCTGTATTACAAAGTGTAAGCTCCTTTTTAGATACCACAAGCACTTTAAGGTCGCTTGCAAGATTTATAGCACAGTAAAGTCCTGCAATTCCACTTCCGGCTATAATAACGTCATAGTTTTTCATATAATCACAAACCTTTTAGTAAATATACTCTTCTTAAAAAAGATTAAACTTATTTTATTATATCACAAAACAATTCTTTTTTCTACCCTTATTACCTTTATAATGTAAATTTTGTGTGAAAAACACAAAAACCGACAAAGTTTTACTCTGTCGGTGTATTTTTCTGAAGATTTTTATAGTAGGATACTGCAAGTCTGTCGCAACGCTCGTTTTCCTCGTGTCCTGCATGCCCCTTAATCCAAACAAACTCAACCTTGTGTTTAGCTAAAAGCCCCAGAAGCTTTTCCCACAGGTCAACGTTTAAAGCAGGCTTTTTATCAGACTTAACCCAGCCGTTTCTTTTCCAGCCGTAAACCCAACCCTTTGTAATTGAGTCGATAACGTACTTGCTGTCGCTTGTAAGTGTAACCTCGCAAGGCTCTTTAAGTGCCGAAAGCCCCTCGATAACAGCTGTAAGCTCCATTCTGTTGTTGGTGGTCATTTTCTCGCCACCACAAAGCTCCTTTTCAACACTGCCAAAGCGTAAAATCGCCCCCCAGCCACCGGCACCGGGATTTCCCGAGCAGGCACCGTCGGTATATATATAAACGTGTTTCATAAATTTATCTTCCTTTACAATAAATTACCACAAAACCATTATAAAATATTTTTCCGTATTTGGCAAGGGGGTTTTGTATAATTTAACAAAATCAGTATGTTTAATAATATTTTATGGTGTTTAAAATAATTTCTGAATGTAATGAAAATACCCGAAAAATCGGCGTATTCTCAACTTGTTAATATGATTATGGTGTTTCATATTGTCATATGGTTTGTGCAACATTACTATAAATACCACTTGAAAATTATACATTAAGAGTAATTGACAACGTTTACAAAAGGGGGTATAATTTAGTTGTGAATATTTATATAGGGAGATTGTGTCCCTTTAAAATGAATTTACACATCAGTAAAGGAGGAATTTTTATGAAAATTAAAAGATTGCTCGCCGGTTTTCTTGCAGTTTCAATGGTATTCTCATTGACAGCTTGTGGAAAAGACGACGAAAAAGGCGCTAAGACAACTACAACTGAATCAGACGAAGATTATCTTGCTACTTATACAAACAAGGTAGAAATTGACACAGACGCTGGAGTTGCTGGTGAAATTGCTTCACTCCCAGGCGGAGAAGAAAGCACAATCCGTTATATGGGTGAAAACGACATCAACCCTACAAAGGCAAGCCCTGAAAAGAGCGTTGAACTCAAGCTCTTTGAATCAAAGGGTGGTAAGATTACATTCTCAAGAGTAACAAATGCTCAGAGATTTGATAAGCTTGCTGAAGCTATCATCACACAGACAGACGTTCCTGACATCTTCAAGCATGAATGGCTTGCTTTCCCATCACAGATTATTCAGGAAAGATACCAGCCAATCAACAGCATCGTTGACTTTGACGACCCACTCTGGTCTGACGTTAAGGAAACAGCTGAACAGTACTGCTTCCAGGGCGACTACTATGTAGCTCCACTTGATTTCGTACCATCAGCTATGCTTTTCTACGATAAGCAGACAATTGAAAACGAAAGCCTTGAAGACCCATATGAGCTTTATCTTGAAGGCGAATGGACATGGGATGCTTGGCACGACATTATGACTGAATTCGTTCAGGGCGGTGACGCTGAAAACGTAAGATACGGTGTAAACGGCTTCTTCAAGCCACACATCGTTCAGCAGACAGGCGAAACAATGGTTATTCTTGAAGACGACGTATTCAAGAGCAACATTGCAAACGCTGACATCGAAAAGGCTGAAACATTCCTTTATGACATCACTAAGGAAGGTCTTGTACTTAACGGCTGGCTTGGTAACGTAAGAGACTGCTTCTCAAACAATGCACTCTTCTATGCAATGGGTGAATGGGCAGCAACAGGTGCTACAAACGGTCCTAAGGAAGACGACAACTGGGGTGTTGTTCCAATTCCACAGTACACAGCTAACCCACAGCAGATTACAACTTCAGATATGACAGCATTTATGTGGATTAAGGATTCAACAAAGGCTGACGCTGTTAAGTGCTGGTTTGAATGTTACAGAGCTTCAAAGACAGACCCTGAATACGTTGAAGCTAACAAGCAGACATTCTTCACAAACAATCCATACTGGACAGAAGAAATGTACGAAGTTAAGATGGATATCGTTTCAAGCGATTACCTCCAGATTTTTGACTACGGTTTCGGTGTATCTTCAACACTGGGCGACAGAAACGCATTTGACGGAAACCAGTGCCTTATCGACGCACTTTACGGTGACGTAACAGTTATCGACGAAGAAGGTATCCAGAAGTCATGGACACAGGTTCGTGAAACTTACTCAACTATCATTGACAGCGAAATTGCTACACTCAACGACGCTCTCAAGGAATACGGAAAATAATTGAAACCCTGACGGTTTCACCGACCACGCCTTTTTAAATTTTTGAGAGGGCAACTACTTTTGAGTGACTGGCGTATGTATCTCCTTACGGAGCTACTCGCCTCGCTTAAAGCTCGGCTTAAATTGATAAAATTAAACTCACTATCGTAAAGGTAGTGAGTTTTTTTGTTTGGTAGTCGCAAAGTGGTTGTCAAAACCAATACAAAAAAGAGTAGGAAAAATTCCTACTCTTAATTATTTGTCTTTTTATTTGAGTGAAACAAACTGGGAGAAATTTTCGGTTTTGGAACAAAACTGCTCATATTATGAGCAGAGAAAATTTACTCCCGACTCACGCTTTGCGTGTGTCACGAACCGATAACACCCGAGCACTCAAAACTTCGATATTTCACAAATGAAATGCGAGGGAAGAAGGGTCCAGCGTCACGCTAATAACTTAAAATAAATACCAATCTGCCCCACTTTTTAAGGTGAGCTTAAGCGAACCGATAACACCCGAGCACTCAAAACTTCAACACTTCTCAAATGAAATGCGAGGGGAGAAGGGTCCAGCGTCTGCGCTGGTTAGAGGTCGATTTTCTTGCCTTCAGCGATGTCGTTTACAACGTAGTAAGCAACGTTTTCT
>JAFTNX010000079.1 GCA_017451665.1 Oscillospiraceae bacterium
CATTTTGAAACTATGGAAGGTAACTGGGCTGTCAAATAATCTTTTTATAATTCTGTTAAAAAAGTTGTCAGGGATATTTCATTAAACGAAATTAGCGTTTTGAGAGATGAACTCGGTGCGCCTTATTTAGAGCTTACAGGAAAAGCCAAGGAGCTTGCTGACAGGCTTGACCTTGATTTTGATGTGAGTATTTCACACACTAAGGATTATGCAACAGCTGTTGTTATCGCTTTTAAGAGAGGTGGAAGTATATGATTTTAACACCTGACGCTATGAGAAATGCCGAAAAATACGCAGTTGATTGTGGTATCAGCTTATGGGAGCTTATGTGTAATGCTGGATACGAGCTTTCTGAGGTTGTAAGAAAAATTGCATACAAGAAAATGCTCAAAAACGTTGTTATCCTTTGTGGCAAGGGAAACAACGGTGGTGACGGATATGTATGTGCAAATCACCTTGTTAATAACGGATTGAATGTCAGCATTATAAACATTTTTGGTGAGCCAAAAAGTGAACTTGCAATCAAGGCTTTTTCACAGCTTGACGAGAGGGTTAAATCAGCTGACGAATGGGCAATTATGAGTGCTGACATCATTATTGATGCTGTTTTTGGAACAGGCTTCAATGGTGAGCTTTCAGAAGATGTTATTGACATTTTTAACATTTGTGAAAACAGCAACGCATACAGAATAGCCTGCGACTGTCCGTCGGGGGTTGACTGTCTTAACGGAAAAGTAAGTGTTGGGACATTTCACTTTGATGAAACTGTTACCTTTCACAGCGAAAAAATCGGCTGTTTATTAAAGCCTGCAAGTGAATACTGTGGTGAGATTACAGTATGTGATATTGGCATTCCTTATGATTTGGAAAAATACAGCGACCTTGAGATTATTAAGCCTGATGACGACTTCCCTGCTGACAATATGCCAGAAAGAGCCTGTGACGGCCACAAAGGAACATTCGGAAAAGCTAATTTAATTTGTGGCTCAAAGGAATACAGAGGAGCCGCTTTGATGTCAGTTATGTCAGCATTAAGAAGTGGTGTAGGACTTGTTGAGCTTTTTTCTGACAAAGAAATATGCGACGTGATGTTTTCACAAGCACCTGAGGCGATTTACAGCGAAATATCAAAGAGCGATGTAGATACCGACATTTTAAAAATTATGAGCAAAAAGTCAACTGCAACTCTTATAGGGTGTGGGCTTGGAAAATGCGACAAAAAATTGGTTGAAGAAGTGATTTTAAAGTCAGATTCTCCTGTAATTGTTGATGCCGACGGAATAAATCTCATTTGTGAGAATATAAATGTAGTATTGAACGCAAAGGAAAAGGTTATTTTAACGCCACATCCTGCTGAACTTTCAAGAATTTGTGGGGTTTCTGTTGAGGAAATCCTCAAAAACAGGCTGTTTTACGCAGTTAAAACTGCAAGAGAATTAAACTGCATTGTAGTTGCAAAGGGTGCTGACACCTTTATTACCGACGGACACACAGTCTATCTTAACTGTGTGGGAAACACGTCTCTTTCAAAGGGTGGAAGTGGCGACATTCTTGCAGGTTTAATTTGTGGAATTGTTGCACAGGGTGTTAATCCACTTGAAGCCTGTGCCTGTGGGTGTTACATTCTCGGAAAAACAGCAGAAGTATTAAGCGAAAGCTATTCGGAGCGTGGAATTGTTAGTAGCGACATAATTTCGGCTTTTCCCTATGTGTTCAAAATACTTGACATTTAGGTGAATTATGAATATCAGAGGCCTTGTTTTACTATTTGTTTTGATGACTTCAATATTTCTTTCGGGGTGCAGTAACGACGTTGCGAAACGACCCGATTTGAAATCCGACTATGAGTTTGAAGCCGTCATAAACTATGGTGACAAGGCTTTTAATATTTACTGCATTAAAAAATCTGAGCAGTGGAAATTCACATACAAATCCCCTGCCCAGCTTATTGATATGGAAGTTATTTTAGAAAATGAAAACTACAAAATCAGCTACAACGGGCTTGTTCAGGAAGGTTTAAGAAGTGAAATGCCCGACAGCAACATTTGTGATTTTGTAGCAAGGTCGCTTGAATACATCACCAGAGGAAAAGGAATTGAGTTTCACAAGAAAGACGACATAATCATAGGAAATGGCGTTTTTGACGGTGGGGATTTAAAGGTTACATACGATAAAAACCGCTTGCCAAAGGAAATTATAATCGGAAAAGACATTGAAATTAAATTCAACGACTTTAAAAAAGTATAAAAAAAATCCACTCATAAGAGTGGATTTTTTCTTTATGTACTAAATTAAATTAGTCAAGTGTGATAACGTTGCCGTCAGCATCTTCAAATGTGATGTTAGCGATGTAGATATCAACGTCGTGTGTCTGAGCCCAGCACATAATTGTGAGGTAGTTTGTTTCAAATGTTGAGTTGAAGCCCTTGCTTGCAGCTTCAGCATCGATACCAGGTCTGCAGAGGAGTTCGCAGTATGCCCATTCGTTAGCAAATTCGTTGATGCTCCATTCAGCCATGTTACCGTTCCATTCCTTGTTGTTGTTAGTACCGAAAGCACCACCAACCCAGCCAGGAACCATCATGTCAACCATTGTGCCTGTGCCGTCGTCAACTGCGAGAGCATCCTTAGCAACGAGAACGAGGTCAACCTTTACTGAGAAGATGTTGTTCATCTTGTCTTCCTGTCCAGCGAAGAGCTTGTTCATGTCAACACGCATCTTCCAACCCTGACGCTTGTCAGTTCCGTCTTCATTCTTGAAGTAGAGTTCTTCGTCAGCCTTAACCATTGTAATGCCAGCGAGTTCTTCGAGTGAGAAGTTAACGATAGCTTCGTCTCCAGCGTAGCCTTCATCACCTGGATAAAGTTCGCTTCTAGCTTCGTTGAACATTTCGAGGTAGCTGATGTCTGAATCTGCTGTAAATGTGATTGAAGCTGTATCCTTGTTAGCAAGCTGGTCAACAACGTCTTCGATTGGAGCTGGTCCTTCTGGTTCTGGTTCAGCTGTTGTTGTATCTTCTGTTGTTGTTGTAGCTTCTGTTGTTTTTGTAGCTTCTGTTGTTTTAGTAGCCTTAGTTGTAGTCTTCTTGTCTGACTCATCTTCACTACCACAAGCTGTCATAACACCGCAAGTCATAACCATTGCAAGTGCCATAGCAAGTAACTTTTTCATAGTTTTTTCCTCCAATTTCTTTGAATTAAATCAAAGTTATTTACAAAATTGATTATATCAAAAATCGTCTTTCATTACAATTCACTTTATGCACAATATTTTTCCACTTTATTGTGCATAAAGTACTAAAAACGTTTACAAGTTTCGTAACATTTAAATAGATAATGAATAATTTGTTCAAAAATAATCATATCTATTTACATTTTTGAGCCTTTTGCTCCCTTTGTTCCCCCACCGAGTTTTACACCTGAAAGAACATTACTGTCAAATGTATAGGTGATGTTTTCCTCTTCCCTGTCTCTCTTCATAGCAAGTTCAATCATCTTGTCAAGAAGCTTTGTATAAGGTGTACCGATTGGCTCCCAGAGGTAGAAAGAAAGGCTTCCAGGGATAGTATTGATTTCATTGAGCCAGATTTTCTGAGTATCCTTATCAATCATAAAGTCAATTCTTGAAACGCCATTACAGCCAAGACACTGGAACGCTTTAACTGCAAGTCTTCTGATTTCTTCACGCTGTTCTGATGTAATATTTGCTGGAATAAGACGCTTTGTTGACGCCATACCCTTACTTCCTGAGTCCTTAGCGCCACCACCCATATACTTTTCTTCAAAGCTTAAGATTTCGTCGCTGTTTACAGGTTCTTCGCATTCTGAAGCTTCAGCCTCATCAACGTCGCCACAAACTGAACAGTTGATTTCCTTTAAGTTTTCAATACAGGTTTCAACAAGAACCTTTGAAGCATAATCAAATGCTGTTGAAAGGGATTCATAGAGTTTTTCTCTGTCTGACGCCTTGGAAATACCGATAGAAGAGCCTAAGTTTACAGGCTTTACGATAACAGGATAGCCGATTTCCTTTTCGATTTCGTCCATAACAGCATCAGGATTATCAAAATCCTTAGCGAGATAGCATTTACAGTCGAGAACAGGGATATTATTATCCTTTAATACTGTTTTCATAACATATTTATCCATACCCACTGCTGATGAAAGAACATCACAGCCAACATATGGAAGATTAAGTGTTTTAAGGTAGCCCTGAAGTGAGCCATCCTCAACGTTTGTACCGTGAACAATAGGAAATGCCACGTCAATAAAGTTTACAGTATTATTTCCGAATTTCTTGAACGGGAATTTGAGAAGTTCAACATTCTTACCTGTATTCACAAGAAGAACACGCTGGCATTCCTTTAAAAGTGCAGGCAGGTTTTTATAATTCTCAATATCCTTGAGCATTTCGCCTGTATAGAATTCGTTATTTTTTGTGATATACACAGGCACAATATCATATTTTTCTGTATCAAGTGAGTACATAGCCTGAACAGCTGAAATAATAGAAATTTCGTGTTCTACGCTCTTTCCACCAAAAAATACACCAAGTTTGATTTTCATAATGTCATATCCTTTCAATCAGTAATTGTCAGGCAGGTCGTTTTCAAGAAGAACAATTTTCTTTTTATCTGTCTGAATAGAATAAACTTTTTTCAAAGCGTCGTTAAGGTCTGAGGCAACATAGCAGTTACTCATATCATAGCCTGCGTCCTTAACTCCGTCATAGATAGGTTTAGTCTGTTTTTCGCCTACAAGAACGATATAATCGCAGGCTGACGCAGATTCCTTACCGAAATTATAGTTGAGTTCGTCCTGCATTGAGCCAAGCTCAACCATACCCGGAGTAACAAGAATTTTCATTCCGTCAAAATACTGGATAGTATCAAGGGCAGCCTTGGCACCACTCGGATTTGAATTATATGCGTCGTCAACGATAACAATTCCACCACGATTTACAAGTTCAAGACGATGTGGAACACTTTCAAGCTTTCTTACCTGTGGGCGAAGCTTTTCAAGTGGAATACCCATCTTATGCGAAACTGCAATTGCACCTGTGATATTTATAACGTTATGTTCACCGATAAGCTTTGTTGTGAATTCACACACTTCCCCTTCGGCTGTCTTAACCTTAAATTCGCTACCACGTTCTGAAATTTTAATATCAAAAGCCTGATAGGTATTTCCATCTTTAAGACCATAGGAAACAGCGTTCGGAAGTTTTTTATGGTTATGGTTTGTGATAGCCTCGCAGTCGCCGTTTACAAACAGAAATGCGTCATCAGTAAGGCTGTCAGCAAGTTCAAATTTTGTCTTTTTAATATTATCAATAGTCTTGAAGGTTTCAAGATGTTGTTCGCCGACAGTAGTAATCACGCCGTGATGTGGGTGAACAATATCGCAGATTTCCTTGATATCGCCTACATTTCTTGCGCCCATTTCACAGATAAAAATCTGGTGTGTAGCTTTTAATTTACCTCTGATTGTTTTTACAATTCCGAGAGGGGTATTATAGCTTTCAGGAGTCATAAGTGTGTTATACTTTGCTCTCAAAAGCGTATTAAGGTAGAATTTCACGCTTGTTTTTCCAAAACTACCTGTAACGCCGATAATTTTAAGGTTTTTATTGCTTTCAAGAAGTTTCTTGGCGTCGTTTATATACCAGCGATTGATAGAAAGTTCAATCGGTCTGTTAATAAGATTCGCAAGAAGAATATTGAGTGGCAAAAATCCACAGCCGAAAATTGCAAGAACATACTTCACATTAAGAGGTGCAAAGAAAATTCCCACGCAGGTGGCTACATAAATAACAAGAAATGTAGCTAAAAGCCTTTTTACTCTTGCAGTATAAACAAGAGGTTTCTTGGCTTTTTTAGGCTTTAAAAACAGCGAAACTATGACTGCCACAACAAGTGTGAAAATGTCCATTTCAAGACTAAGAATAATTCTGAACATAAAAAGTGCAGCAATAATCACGCAAGGAACAATCCTGTTTATATTCTTTTTATACCATTTAAGCTGTTCCTTTGGCTTATAGGAATTAAGCTGAAACATATGGGTAAAGCTAATCATTCCCAGAACAGCTGTAATAAGCGTAATAATTATCAGTGTTATTGAATCAAACATCAATTTAAGTCCCCTTTTAATTGATTTTTAGGTAGGATTTTATTACAGCGTTGAACGTATACTGTTGTTCAAGGAAGCTATAATGTCCTGCATTTTTAAGGGTAACAAGTCCCGAATTTTTAATTAGTTTTTCCATAAGCTGACCGTCAGAAAGTGGAGTAGCAGTATCGTTTTCACCCCAGATAAGAAGTGCGTCTGCCGTGATTTTTGAAATATACTCGGTCAAGTCCTCGTTAACGGTCTTAATGAGGGTAGTTTTCATAATTTCAGATGCGTCGTTATAATCAGCCGAGCCGAATTTTTTACGCCAGTTTTCAAGTCCATGAGGGGAAATCTTTTTGACAATTCCGAGATTATAAAACCATTTTCCGATTTTGAATACACGCTGACGTACTTTTTGCTTGAAAGTCTTTTTAGGTTTAATGCCTGCAGCGTCAACCATAATAATATTCGGAACTTCAAAAGGAATTTCCCTTTGAGTAAGCATTTTTATAATAACTCTGCCACCAAAGGAATGCCCAAGAAGAATAACCTTTTTATAATCAAATCCCGATATGAATTTAATCACGAAGTCGGTATACTGTCCCACGTCCCAAGGCTCGCTCATTTCTTCTGAAAGACCAAAGCCCGGCATATCAAGAGCAGTAACGGGATACTTTTGTGAGATAACATTCATAAGGTTATCAAAAAGCTTGATATTTGAGCCCCAGCCGTGAAGCAGAACAACAAGGGTATCTCCCCCGTTTTGTTCGCCACGGAAGTCATAATTTATATTAAGGTTGTCAATTTTAATATTCATAGCAAATCTCCACAAGTCATAATCACATACATAATATAGTATAACATATATTTTGAAATATTGCTACTGTTTTTTAGAAAAAAATCAAGTTTTTGCACAAAAAAAGAGCAACCCGAAAGGATTGCTCTAATTTTTTAATTAAGTAGAATTAAAAGTTTAAATTACTTTCTCTTCTTTGTAGCAACTACTGCTGCACCTGCAACTGCAAGACCTGCAACTGAAAGTCCAACGAGACCTGTGTTACCAGCGTTGTCGTTGTTGTCTGGTGTCTGTTCAGGAGCTGTGTCGCCGTCTGGTGTTTCTTCAGGATCTGGTGTTTCTTCTTCTTCAGGAGTAACGATTTCGTCAATACCGAGAAGTGTAACCTTGTCAAGTGTGAGAGCTCCACCGTAGTTCTGGAATACAGCCTGAGCAAATGTATCGTCAGCTGTGAAGATAGCTGAACCATCATCCTTAGTAAGAACTACTTCAAATGTGTCGCCATCAACGAGTGTAGCTGCAATCTTGCCAGCGCCAACTGGGTCTTCATTGTAGCACCACTGTGATGTAGCCCAACCAGTAGAATCGCTGTTAGTACCGAAAGCACCACCAGCCCAGATTGAAGGGTCTGAACCAACGCCTTCAGCTGTGAATGTCCACTTGATGCCTGTTACTTCTGTGAGCTGAGCCTTGTCCTGAAGAAGGCCTGTAGCGTTTCCGTCGTCATCTGTAGCCCAGATTACGCATGTGAAGTTTCCGTCTGTACCAATCTTGTCAGCTGGGAAATCAACGTCTGCGAAAGCTGAAACTGACATTGTAGCTGCAACTGCTGTAGCTGCGAGAGCTGCAAAAATCTTCTTGAGTTTCATTTGAATCTCCTCCAAAAATAATATTATTTTTATAATTGTTTTACAATTCCTAAAATGTATTATATCACCTTTTCATCACAATTGCAAGTATTTTTCGAAATTTTTTCGAAATTTTATTTCATTTCGGTAACAAAAATTACAACTTAAATTTGTACAAATTATACAATTAAACGTTTTCGATTGTGTTACTTTTCTCTATATTCAGAGGTTGAATAAAAGCTTGAACGGACGAGCCGTAGGCGAGGCGTCTGCCGACAGGCAGGCATGGTGCTGAATCATGGGTGCTGAAGCACCCGTTCAAGCGTAAAAAACTCCACCGACTTTTAAATCGATGGAGTTTAATTTAATTACATAATCGGAAGAATTGTAGGTTCAGCTGGTGGAGGTGTTACTTCGATTTTCTGCACCTCAACGTTATTATAAACGTCCATACCTGTACCTGCTGGAATAAGCTTACCGATAAGAACATTTTCCTTAAGACCTGAGAGTCTGTCGCTCTTTCCTCTGATAGCAGCATCAGTAAGTGCCTTTGTTGTTTCCTGGAAGGAAGCAGCTGAAAGGAATGAGTCAGAATTTGATGAAGCCTTAGTGATACCCTGA
>JAFTNX010000080.1 GCA_017451665.1 Oscillospiraceae bacterium
AACAGGCGCTGATATTACAATGGTTACTACAACAGGCGTGTTTAACGCTGACCAGACAAGCAAGGGAACTGTTGTTTCAGTAGGAAACGAAAACAGAGTTCACGACGTGCTTATTCGTTGCCCAATCAGTGGTAGCTGTACAATGAGCCTTAACGTTTTTGTTCTTAAGAAGGACTTCCTTATCGACCTTATCCAGAATTCTGTTGCAAGAGGTATGTATAGCTTTGAAGAAAATGTTCTTCAGGCAAGAGTTAAGGAACTCAATATCATTTCTTACGATTATACTCAGTTCTATCGCAGAATTGATGGTCTTAACAGCTACTATCAGGCTAACCTCGACCTTATCGACGTAGAAAACTCAAAACAGCTTTTCCTGCCTAAGAGACCTATCTACACAAAGGTTAGAGATAATGCACCTTCAAAGTACGGCCTTGAAAGTAATGTTACAAATTCACTTATCGCTGACGGTTGCGTTATCGAGGGTGAAGTTGAAAACTGTGTACTTTTCAGAGGCGTTAAGATTGGAAAGGGCACAAAGGTTAAGAACTCAATTCTTATGCAGGATACTGTTATCGGTAAGGATTGTGAAATCAACTATGTTATCACAGATAAGAATGTAAATATCTGCAATAACAGACTCCTTACAAGCTCTGCTGCATATCCTATGTATATCGGTAAGGGCGCATCAGTTTAATTTTTACTCAGGAGGAAACTATTTTGAATATTTTATATTGCTCAAGTGAAGCTCTTCCTTTTGCAGCGTCAGGTGGACTTGCTGACGTTGCTGGCTCATTGCCAGAAGCTATCAATAAAGAAGGCGGACACGAATGTAGAGTTGTAATGCCTTATTACGGCTCAATCAAGCCTGAACTTAAGGAAACTTGCCATTTTCTTACAAACTTCAGCGTTCCTGTTGCTTGGAGAAACCAGTACTGTGGCGTTTTTGTAAGTGTTTATAAGGGTGTTACATACTACCTTCTCGATAATGAGTACTACTTCAACAGAAATGGTCTTTATGGCTTCTATGATGACGCAGAAAGATTTATTTTCTTCTCAAGAGCTATCCTTGAACTTCTTCACTATATCGACTTCAAGCCAAATGTTCTGAGCTGTAACGACTGGCAGACAGCACTTGTGCCTGTTTATTATGATGTATTCTATCGTTATCAGCCGGGTTATGAAGATATCAAGACTGTTTTCACAATCCATAATATCGCATATCAGGGAAGATATGGTATGGAACTTCTCAACGACCTTATGGGAATTCCTGCATACCACGCTTCAATTCTTGAATACGACGGCGACGTTAACTTTATGAAGGGCGCTATCGAATGTGCTGATAAGGTTACTACTGTTTCACCAACTTATGCTCAGGAAATTCTTGACCCTTGGTATTCACACGGTCTTGACAGAATTCTTGTTCAGAAACAATATAAGCTTTGTGGATTCCTTAACGGAATTGACCAGGATGTTTATAATCCTGAAACAGATAAGGTTATTCCAAAGAACTTCTCAGCTAAGGATAAGTCAGGTAAGGCTATCTGTAAGCAGAAGCTTCTTGAAGAAATGGGCGTTGCTCCAGGAAATGAACCAGTTATCGGTATCGTAACAAGATTTGTTTCACATAAGGGACTTGACCTTGTTAAGTATGTTTTTGAAGATATTATCAGACTTGGTTATAAGTTTGTAATTCTTGGCTCAGGTGAAAAGATTTATGAGGACTTCTTCTCAGAAATGAAGTACAGATACCCTGACAGAGTAGGTCTCCGTCTCGGATTTGTACCTGACCTTTCAAAGAGAATTTACGCTGGTGCTGATATGTTCCTTATGCCTTCACAGAGCGAACCTTGTGGACTTGCACAGATGATTGCTCTCAGATACGGAACAATTCCGATTGTAAGAGAAACAGGTGGTCTTAAAGACAGTATCAAGGACGCAGGTGCATTCGGTGGAAACGGATTTACATTCAAATCCTATAACGCACACGATATGCTCGACGCTTGTACAAGAGCAAGACACCTCTATGACTGTCAGGTTGAATGGTCACAGCTTGTCGCTAACGCATTTACACAGGATTTCAGCTGGAAGCGTTCAGCAGAGCTTTATATAGGACTTTATACAAATATCCACTAAGATTTTTTGTTGTGAAAAACCGTGGGTTTCTTATGAAACCTGCGGTTTTTTCTGTTGCAATTTGTCCGTTTATGTGTTAAAATAAATAGGATATATGTTGTAAAGGAGAATTATTATGAATTATCATTTCAAGGATATACTTGCTGTTTTGCCAAAAGATGACGGCTATGAAGTAAGAGAAACCAATGTGTATGTTACCGATGACCTGATTTCGGGAATAGATAACCCACCTGAATACTTCAGGGCTGACAGAGTTTTTGACGGAAAGAATAAACTTCTCAGCGTCGGACTTGTTAATGCACATAACCACGCATATATGTCGGTTTTCAGAAACAGCGCTGACGACGTTTTGTTTGAAGAATGGCTGTTTAAAAAGATTTTGCCTAAGGAAGACCTTCTTACTTCAGAAGATTTGTACTGGGGTACTCAGCTTTCCTGCCTTGAAATGTTAAAGTCGGGAACAACTTCATTCCTTGATATGCATATTTCCAAGAATATCGTTCCTAAGGCTGTTCTTGACGTAGGAATGAGAGCTGTTATTTCAAAGGGTATTGTAGGCGAGGGAACTGCTGAATATGGTATGACAAGAATTGCTGACGCAAAAGAGGAAATGGAAAACTATAAGAATAATGGTCTTGTTTCCTTTATGTTTGGCCCTCACGCAATTTATACTTGCGACGGTGACTACCTTAAAATAGTTACAGAAGAAGCAAAGAAAATGGGTGTTGGACTTCATATCCACCTTGATGAATCACCTGTTGAACATAAGGAGGCCCTTGAAAAATACGGTATGACACCTACTGAATATCTCGATTCATTGGGCGTTTTTGATGTAAAGACTATCTGTGCACACTGCGTTCAGCTTACTGATACAGATATTGATATTCTTGCAAGAAAGGGTGTCAGCGTTGGCGCTAACCCTGTTTCAAATCTTAAACTTGCAAACGGTGTTGCACCTATTAAACAGATGCTTGAAAAGGGCGTGACTGTTGCACTTGGTACAGACGGCCCTGGAAGCAATAACGGTCAGAATATGTTCAGAGAAATGAATTTTCATTCACTTCTTCATAAGGGACTTAATCACGACGCTGTTGCTGTAAGCGCTGCTGAAACCTATAAGTGTGCCACAATCAATGGTGCAAAGGCACTTTCGCTTGATAAGTGTGGCGAATTAAAGGTTGGAAATAAAGCTGACCTTTTTGTAATGGATATTAACCAGCCACAGTTCTATCCGAGAAATAATATGCTTGGCGCACTTTGTTATTCTGCAAGAGGAACAGAAATCGAAACTGTTATGGTTGACGGTAAAATTCTTATTGAAAACGGAAAGTCAACAACTCTTGACGAAGAAAAGATTTACTACGAGGCAAGCAAAGTTATAGAAAGAATTTCACAGTAAAGGGGAATATGTATGTCAGAAATCAGAGATATAAATTTGTGGGAAAGTGGAGAAAAGAAAATTCTGTGGGTTAAGCAGAATATGTGCCTTCTCCGTAATTTAGAAGAAAGATTTAAAAAGGAACAGACCTTTAAGGGTAAGAAAATCGCTCTTTCAGTTCACCTTGAAGCTAAAACTGCTTATCTTTGTAAGGTGCTTGCTGCTGGTGGTGCTGAAATGTATGTTACAGGAAGTAACCCACTTTCAACTCAGGACGATGTTGCAGCATCACTTGTTCACGACGGACATAATGTATTTGCTTGGCATGGTGCTACTGAAGAGGAGTATTTCAGACACATTGATGAGGTAATCAAGGTTGGCCCTGATATTATTATTGACGATGGTGGCGACCTTGTTAACCATATTCATAACCACCACCCTGAACTTATTTCTAAGGTTATGGGTGGCTGTGAAG
>JAFTNX010000081.1 GCA_017451665.1 Oscillospiraceae bacterium
GAAATTTCCATTTCACTTGGTTGGATTGGCGCTGTATCATATATGTTTCAGATTTATTTTGACTTTTCAGGTTACAGCGATATGGCTATCGGACTCGGGGCAATGTTCGGATTTGAATTCAAGGAAAACTTCAACTATCCTTACGTTTCCACAAGCGTCAAGAATTTCTGGACAAGATGGCACATTTCAGTTTCGTCATGGTTTAAGGAATACCTTTATTTTTCACTGGGTGGAAACAGAAAAGGTACTTTAAAAACTTACAGAAACAAGCTGATTGTATTTTTCTGCACAGGTCTGTGGCACGGAGCAAATCTCACTTTTATTCTGTGGGGTATGATTCACGGAGTTGTTATGATTATTGAGCAGAAATTCAAGCTTGACAGAACTGAAAAATTCACAACTTTAAGAAGAATTTACACTCTTATTGTTGTGTGTCTGACATTTGTTATTTTCAGAGCTGACAGCGTTTCCTACGCACTTTCATACATCGGAAAGATGTTTTCAGGATTTACATATTCAAGCGAAATAAGCGCTATGTTTATTAACATTTTAAACCCGCTTTATATTACGGTTTTTTCTTTTGCAGTAGTTTTATCTACACCGGTTTACAGAGTACTTTCAAAAAAGCTTTGTGACAAAAACAGCGTTGCTTTTGACATTGTAAGCTACGCAGTTTCCCTTTCACTTTTAGTGCTTTGTATTCTCAATCTGTCGGCTTCAAGCTATAATCCGTTTATCTATTTCAGATTTTAGCAATGAGGCGTTTTATGAAAAGTATAAGAATTATTTTTTGTGTATTGTTTTTTGCAATATGTGCCTTCCCTGCTGTAAGTATGTTTTTCACAAAGCAGGACGCATCTCTTGAAAGACGTGAAAAAACGGAACCTCCGAAGCTTATGGAGAATGGCGAATTTAATACCAAAATCGGTGACCAGCTTGAAAGCTACATTTCTGAAAATTTCGGCTTCCGTGCTGAAATGGTAACTGCAAATAACGGAATTTTAAGTGGTGTTTTTGGAGTTTCAGGTGAGGACAAGGTTATTGTCGGTAGCGACGAATGGCTTTTCTTAGAAGAAACCTCTGACGATTATCAGGGCATAAATCAACTTTCTGACAGAGAAATCAGAAACGTTTCAAAAACAATCAGAATGATTGAGGATTACGTCAGAGAAAACGGACTTGAATTTGTCTTTACTGTTGCGCCAAACAAGAATACACTTTATGGTGAGTTTATGCCTTATTATTACGTTGACGGCGAAAATTCAAACCTTAACAGGCTGAATTCACAGTTTGAGGAAATGGGAGTTTCCTACATTGATTTGATGTTTATGCTTAAAGAGAGTTATATGTCAACTCCTGATGACGGCACTTCCCTGTATCACAAGCGTGACACTCACTGGAACAACAAGGGTGCGTTTATTGCTACAAACGGAATTTTAAGAAAAATCGGTTTTGACACCATTGAAAAGAATTTCAGTTGGATGGAAAAGCGTGACTACACAGGTGACCTTGAGGCGATGATTTACCCTAAGAGCAGTTACAAGGACATTCAGTATTATCCTGACGATATGTCGGTTATCGAGGGATTCAAGTTTGAAAAAAACCGTGGTAATGTAGAGGCACAGGACTTTGTTACCAATTCCCTTGTTAATAAAGACGGTAGCATTTTATTCTTCAGAGATTCTTTTGCAAATGCGATAGCTCCGTTTTTGTCAACTCACGTCGGAAATGTAAGATACCAGAAATACATTCCGTATCAGGTGAATTTAATTGAGCGTGAAAAATACGACGCTGTTGTTATTGAAATCGCAGAAAGAAACATTCCTGAGCTTTTAAAATCAGCTCCGAAAATCCCTGCAAAGCTTGTTACTTTAAGTGGAAATGCTATTTCCACAGCAGAGCCGGGTTTTACATTCAAAAAAGAAAAAAGTGGCAAGTATTTTACGGTGACCGGCGAGGTTGACAAAAAGCTCATAAATGTGAATTCCGACATTTACGTTCTCGTGGAAAACAGTTCAAGCACTTATGTTTTTGAGGCGTTTTCAATTAAGGAAACTGGTTTTTCTTCAATGATTGAGGAAAATCTCATTGAGGAAAATGCAAAAATAAAGGTCGTTATCAAAAACGGTGACGAGCTTAACATTCTTGAAAATTCAAAATAAAGGAGATAGTTATGAAAAAAGCGTTAGTTTTAATTTGTATGGGTTGTGTGTTGCTTTCGGGTTGTGGAAGCAAGGATGAGACCAAGGAAACCACAACAAAGGCTACTACAACTACAACTGCAAAGGTAGTTGACAGCTTGGGCGACCAGACAACTACCACAAAAAAGGTTGAGGGAGCTATTATCATTGGCGACAACACAGAAGCAAGTCAGACAACTACTACTGTTATTGAAAACGACGAGCCTGCACAGTCAGATGAAGCTACAACAACTACAACTGCTGTGACAACAAAAAAGCCTGAGTCTGCCCCGCCAGAGGAAAGTTTCTCATCAAAGGACGCTGTAATTATATACAAGTCAGCAAAAATCAGCATTGATGATGAGATTTCAGACATTATTGCTGTTTTAGGCGAGCCTGACGATATGTACTCTTCACCAAGCTGTCTTTATGACGGTGATGACAAGACTTTTATTTTTGGTTATGTAACAATCTTCACCTACCCTGACGGCGACAAGGACAAGGTGCTTGAAGTTATAGCTGACACCGACGAGGCAACTACACCTAAGGGGCTTAAAATCGGTATGACATACGAAGAGGTTGAGGCTTTATATGGCAAGGGCGAATTTGACGGAATTTCCCTCAAATACACTGATGGTGGGGTTACACTTTCGGCTGCCATAAACGACAACAAGGTAGTAGCACTTGATTTATATGCAGAATAAAAGCAAAGTGGCATAGAGATTTCTTTGCCACTTTTTTTATAAAATCTATTGCATTTTTTGTGATGTTGTGGTATAATAATTTGGTGCTATGGAGAAGTCGCCTAGTCCGGTTTATGGCGCACGACTGGAACTCGTGTATGGGTTGATAGCTCATCGAGGGTTCGAATCCCTCCTTCTCCGCCAAAGGTAAAACCTCGTATTTTCGGTCAAAAGCCGATTTTACGGGGTTTTCTTTATGTTTATATTGTCATTATTTTGACAGAAAAATCATTATTTTTATAGTCATGTGACTAATTTTAACATATAAGTAGACACAAAATTAGACACGAAATTTAACCATAAATCGTAGCAAGTTGCTTTCATTCACCCTCCTTCTCCGCCAAAGGAAAAACCTCGTATTTTCGGTTCGAGTCCGAATTTACGAGGTTTTTGTTTATAGTGTCATTGCCTGTCTGAGAGTAGCACTTCCCTTTTCAAGTGATGCTGTTCCTGTACGACAGATTTCAAGAATTGTATAATCGCTCATTAACATAATAAAATCATCCATTTTTGTGCTGTCACCGATAAGGCGAAGTACAAATGAATCACGGGAATAATCAATAGTTTCAGCGCCAAAAGCCTCTGCTGCTGCGTGAATGTCTGCACGGTCCTGTGAATCGTTTTTCATCTTTATCATCATAAGCTCACAGCTTACTGAATTATCCCTTGTAAGCTCCTTTATTGAGCATACATCAGGCAGTTTATAAAGCTGATTTATAAGCTGTTGCTTGTTTTCCTCTTCACCGTCAAAGCTGAAAGTAATTCGTGAATATTCAGCTGACTCGGTTTCGCTGGCAGTAATTGAGCTTATATTGAACTGACGTCGGCGAAACATACTTGTAAGTCTGTTGAGAACTCCGAATTCATTGTGAACAAGCACAGCTAACGTATATCTGTTCATTGTGGCACCTCCAGTTTTGTGATTATATCATCCATACTGCCACCTGGTGGGAGCATTGGGAGAACAAATTCGTCCTTGTCAATTTTACAGTCAATAACATACGGACCTTCGGCTGTGAATGCTTTTTCAAGTGCTTTGTCAAGTTGTTCAGGGGTAGTTACTGCTTCCCCGTCAGCACCGAATGAACGTGCAAGTGCGCAGAAATCAGTTTTTCTGTTAAGCACGCTGTTGGAATAATGCTTGTCATAAAAGAGCGTCTGCCACTGTCTTACCATTCCAAGAACACCGTTATTCATTATCATAATAACAATCGGAATATTGTAGGTTGTGGCTGTTGCAAGCTCGTTTAAGCACATTCCAAAGCTACCGTCACCTGTAACAAGAACTGTTCTTTCACCTGTTCCGTAGGCTGAACCGATAGCTGCACCAAGACCAAATCCCATTGTGCCAAGTCCACCACTTGAAACAAATCTGCGTGGGTTTTTGAAAACGAGGTTTTGGGCAGACCACATCTGATGTTGTCCCACGTCGGTACAAACAGCAGTATTTTCGCCGAGGTATTTATTCAAAGTGAGAATTGCCTTTCGTGGGGTAAGACCGTCACGGTTATCAAGGTAGTCTGTTTCTTCTTTTCTGAATTCATTTACCCTATCTGTCCACTGTGGTTTTTCACTTTCATTAAGAAGAGGCAAAAGTTTCTGAAGTGTCAGCTTAACGTCACCTCTTAATCCACAAGCCACATTTACTGTTTTTCCAAGCTCTGAGCCGTCGGTATCTATATGGATTATTTTAGA
>JAFTNX010000082.1 GCA_017451665.1 Oscillospiraceae bacterium
TGAGGCTGTGAAAAAGCAGGAAAACAAAACCTCTTCCCAGAGACGCAAGGCACAGACAAAATCTTCACAGTGGGGATTTATTATCGTAGCTGTGCTTGTGTTTATAGCTATCGTGTTGTTTGTTTTGTATGAGGCAGGATTTATTTTTCAGCCACAGGACAAAAAAGAGGTAATCACCACCTACTTTGAGTCAATAGAAACCAATGATTTTGAAGGCTATATGAGTACCATGGTCAAGCCTATGGCAGAGGAATACAGAAGCTATGCTGACGAAAAGGGCTTGTCTGACATTGAGGCTATGAAAGAGCTTTATGCCGATTATATCGAAGGCTTCGGGGAAGGCTACACCATTACTGTTGAATATGGTGCAGAAGAAACCGTTTCAGAAGCAATGATAAAAAACAGCGAAAATCTCCTGAACACAACCTACTCACAAAAATTCGACATAACGGAAGCATACCGGATTGCCACAACTGTTACTTTCAAAGGCGATAAGGCTGAAGAAAATCAGGCTATGTATGTTTATGTAGGAAAAATCGGCAGAAAATGGTACATCTTAAATATTGACAACTAAAACCCTTACGGTTTCAATTGACAATTGACAATTGACAATGGACAATTGATATAGTCCTCTTATGGATATATGACAACTCATAGTGTTATCGCCACGATAAAATACGTTTTAATCTGATAAACAAAATATTTTCTGAATATACACAAAAAAAAGCTACTCAATCGAGTAGCTTTTTTAATTTACCATAAATATGCAAATTCCTGAGTCCAGTAATAAACCCCACCATCATTTACAAAGCCAATACCTATCACATTGAAACTTGATTTAAGCATATTTGCTCTGTGGCCTGAGGAATTTTTCCATGCCTCAACAACTGCTGCAGCTGAACTGTATCCGTAAGCGATATTTTCAGCTCTTCCGCCACAGTTTCCACCGAGAGTAAATCCACCCTCATCAAATGCTGTGGACCAGCTTGTTCCGTCAGGTCTTGTGTGGCTGAACAGTTCGGTGATTTCATCAGCTCTCACCATCGCAACTGCTGTCAAATCAAGGTCAAGCTCAAGTGGCTCAACACCATTTTCAGCACGGAATTCATTTGTAAGTCTTAAAACTTCATTGATGAATGCGTTTGTTGTTGCATCGTATGGAAGCTTAACGCCTGATGAAGTTGTAGTAGTTGTGGTTGTAGTTGTCGGCTTCTTAGTGGTTGTTGTGGTTGTTTTCTTTGTTGTAGTTGTTGTAGTAGTCGCTTTCTTTGTAGTTGTAGTAGTTGTGGTTTTCTTAGTGGTTGTGGTTGTCTTAGCCGTAGTTGTTGTCTTTTTAGTAGTGGTCGTCGCCTTTGTTGTAGTACCTACCGTAGTAGTAGCCTTTGTAGTTGTAGCGACTGTTGTAGTTTTCTTAGTAGTTGTTGTCGGCTTTGTGGTAGTAGTTGTAGCTGACGACTTCTTGGTTGTTGTAGTTGTTGTATCCTTGGAAGATGTATTCTTAGTTGTAGTGGTTGTTTCAGTCTGTGGCTTTGTATCAGTAACACAGCCCTTTGAAACAAACGCTGTAATTCCATTATACTTAACCAAATAATAGCTTTCCGATTCACCGATAACATTAACAGCACTGCCCTTTGTTATTGTGCCAAGTGAAATAGCGTCAGAGGCTGTTGAGCTTTTAAGTGTAGCAGATACATTTGCGTACATTGTTTTTGGTGTAATCTCAACAAATGCTGTTGTCTGTGAGCTGTCGGAATTTCCATTTCCATTTCCGTTTCCACTGCCACCATTATCCGGTGCAGTAGTTGTTCCCGTCGGAGTTGTTGTATCAACAGGTGTACTTCCCTGTGGGTTGTCAGAACCCGGTACGTCAGGTGAAACCGAACCGTTGCTTGTTCCGATAACCACACCGTTTTCGTCAATGATAACAGCATAGCTTCCCGAAACTCCCTCAGGCTGTGTTATTTTTTCTTCCTCAGGGGTATCTTCGTTCACAGTACCTATTACAAGTCCGTTTTCATCAGTATATACTATGTATGTCTGTGTATTTTCCGGTGTAACATTCACATCAACAGTAGTAGTTGAATTTACAACAGATGTCCAGTCGGATTCTCCGTTTGTTCCGTTATTATCAGGTACAGTAGTTGTTATACCTGTAACACTTTCACCTGTACCTTTAACATCAGACGGGTCTGAATATTCAGAACAGCCGGCAAAAGCCATACATATTCCGATAGCTGTCAAAATATATAATTTTTTCAACCTGTAACCCTCCTTTTGTTGTTATTTTAACAAATGTAAAAAAATTCTCAGATAGTTATTGACAAAACACTGTATTAGTGTTATACTCATACTGTACTAACCGTAATAGTACAGTTGTGGCACACTTCAACTGTGCATACTTAACAATATAATTATACTATACAACAAGTAGTTTTGTCAATGTTGACATTCTTGACATTTTGCACAAATAGTTTATAATTATATGTGTATTTTAAACGGCGTATTATTTTTTTAAACAAGAAAGGAGCTTTTTGATGAAATTCTGGAAAAAGCAGTTGAAAAAAACCAACCGTGGTTTAGTGCTTGCCTTGATACTTATAATCGGCGTAGCAATATTCACCATAGTTGACAACATCAATTTCAAGGAAGAAAAGCCTGAAATTGAGCAGGTAATTACAGATTACATTGATAAAATGGAAACTTTTGCAGTAACACCTCAGGAGTTTTTAGGCAAAGAAGAAATAAGTGATGAGGAATTCAAGCCATATCAGGAAAAATGGAATGAATACATAAATAAATACTGGGTTTATAAAAAGCGTAACCCTGACTCAATATATTGGGATACCCTTATGAGTGACATCAAGGATATGTATTCATCATTACAGCACAGAAGTAAAAATGAGCAGGTTTTTTCATGTTCTTATGACGCAAGAAATATTCAGATTTCAAAGGCAGGCCCAAACTGTGCTACTGCCACACTCACACTAAAAATGATTGCTGAATACAAGGACAACGCTTCTATACTTACACCTATGTATACTGAAAGCTTTGGCTGGATGATGGAAGAAGGAGAAGAAAACAAGGTATTCAAAACAAAAGCAGAGGGCAAATACACATTGACTCTCGAAAGAACTTCTGACGGCTGGAAAATCTATAAGTGCGACGGCTACATCACAAGTATGCAGGACATTACTAACGAATGATAAGGAGGTATCATAATGGAAAACACAAAAACTACTGCTCTTAAAATCAGTGGTCTTAACAAAGCCCTCGGCAAAAAGCATATCCTTCATGATATCGACCTTGAAGCATACAAGGGTGAGGTTTTTGGATTTTTAGGACCAAACGGTGCAGGTAAAACTACTACAATCAAAATTATCGTAGGACTTCTCTCGCTTGACGACGGTGAAATCGAAGTTAACGGATTTGATATTAAAAAGAATTACGAAAAGGCTCTTGCAGGTATCGGTGGTATTGTTGAAAACCCTGAAATGTATAAGCACCTTACAGGCAAGCAGAATTTAAGACAGTACGCAAGAATGAGAAGTGGCGTTACTGAAGAAAGAATTGACGAGGTTGTAAAGCTTGTTGGTCTTTCAAACAGAATTAACGAAAAGGTGGGTAAGTATTCACTTGGTATGCGTCAGCGTCTTGGTGTTGCACAGTCAATTCTCCACCACCCTTCTGTACTTATCCTTGACGAGCCTACAAACGGACTTGACCCTGCCGGCATCAAGGAGCTTCGTGACATTTTAAAGGAGCTTGCACACAAAGAAAACATCTGTGTAATTGTTTCAAGCCATCTTATGAGCGAAATGGAGCTTATGTGTGACCGTGTGGGAATTATCACACAGGGAAAAATGCTTGGCGTTTATACTATCGAAGAAATGATTAACGCTAACAAAAACGGAAATCTTGATTTTGAACTTGAAGTTGACAATATGGATAAGGCTTGTGAAATTCTCACAGGCAAGGAATTCAGAACAGACGACACAAAGATTATTGTTTCTGTTGATGTGGAAAATTCAAAGGCACTTATCGCAGAGATTGTCCGTGACCTTGTTAACGCAGGTGTAAGCATTTATGCTGTTACCCCTAAGGAAAACAAGAAGCTTGAAGACGTATTTATTGAAATGACAAATTCGGGAGGTGTTCAGATTGGCTAAGATGTTAAGACTCATTCAGAATGAATTTATAAAGTCATTCAAAAAAATCTCCACAATTATTCTTTTTGTTATCGTAGTTGTAGTTGGTATCGGCTTTACTGCACTTATGTATTTTGCCATCGAAGAAGAAAAAAGCTGGAATCAGGAAATGTATGGTTATGAAAAATTGGATTATGATACTCTCATTTCCGACTGTGAAATTGAAGGATTTACAGGCTATGAGCTTCAGATTGAAATGTGGGAATACCTGAGAGATAACGAAATCCCTTCACCTGAAAGCTGGAAATATTTTGCTGTTGAAGAGGCTTTTGCATATGAGGTTGAAGAAACTGTTGACGACGAAGGCAATGTAAAGGGTACTGCATACTACACATATGATGACGCTACCCGTAAGCAGATGCTCAACGTTGTTGAGACAAACGACTGGAAAACCTACTGTGAATATATGATTAAGAGAAACAATGCTATGGGTATGCCTGAAGAACTCAACTGGCAGTATCAGTACAGACTTGATAATAATATTGCACCTCCTGAAAAAAGAGAAGACCTCAACGATTACAGAAACCGACTTATTTTTCAGGTTTCAATGGCAAAGGAAGCGATTGCTAATGACGCAACCAAAGAAGAACAGGAAGCACTCGAAAACGACATCAAGCTTGCACTTTACAGACTTGACAACGACATCAGGGTTA
This sequence comes from Oscillospiraceae bacterium, assembly GCA_017451665.1. Lineage (GTDB taxonomy): Bacteria > Bacillota > Clostridia > Oscillospirales > Ruminococcaceae > JAAZZIT01. The sequence continues at coordinate 4,859 of JAFTNX010000082.1, forward strand.
ACGTTGCTGACTATTCAATGAACGGCGACTGGCCTGACTACACAATCTGGATTTGCCTTGTGAATTCTTCAATGATTGTATCATTTATCGGACTTCTGGTAGTTGTTCTTGCAGGTAGCAGTGTGGCTAACGAATTTTCACAGGGAACAATCAAATTCCTGCTTATAAATCCTGTTAAGCGCTGGAAAATCCTCGTTTCAAAGTACATCACCTGCTTACTTACAGGATATGCACTTATTATGGTATTTTATGTGGCAACACTTCTTATCTCAATGGTTTTATTCGGAACAGCTGATATCGGTGCTGACTACATCAAAATCGCAAACGGTGAAATTGTCACAACATCAGGTATTGTTTATATCTTCAAAACCTATATGATTAAGAGCATTAACGTTGTTGTTATGGCAACTCTTGCTTTTGCAATCTCTTCTCTCGTAAGAAGCTCAGGTCTTGCAATCGGCGTTTCTGTATTCTCACTCCTCGGCGGAAATACAGTAGTTCAGCTTCTTGCACAATTCAAGCAGGACTGGGCAAGATACCTTATCTGGGCAAACACAGACCTTACAGTTATCGCATCTGACGGCTCAATGTTCCCTAACCACTCACTTGGCTTTGCAATCGCTGTTATTATTGCACATATGGTGGTATTCGGACTTATCGCATGGGACGGATTTACCAAAAGAGAAGTCTGACGCTTGTAAAAGCAAGCGTCGGGAGTAAATTTTCTCCGCTCATAATATGAGCTGTTTTGTTCCAAAACCGAAAATTTCTCCCAGTGCCTACGGTACAGGTAAATAGACGAAAACTAAACTCACTATCGACAAAATCGGTAGTGAGTTTTTTGTTACTTGTTATTCTCAAGAAGGTAAGTTTTTAAAATGGCAAGCTGGGTTTTTGAGTCGGGTAACTCCCCGTTCATAGCCATTTCGTATGCCTTTTCAAGTGGGATTTTTACTACGTCAAGAAATTCGTCTTCATCAAGTGACTGATTTGAAAAAGTAAGCCCTTTCGCAAGATACATATAAATAATTTCTGTGTCGTATGCTACCGTCGGATAAAGACAACCAAGTGGAATTATCTCCTTTGCCTCTGCTCCTGCTTCCTCTTTAAGCTCACGAATACCACATTCAAGAGGGTTTTCACCCTTTTCAAGCTTGCCGGCAGGTACTTCTGTCAGAACCTTTTTGAATGGATAACGGAACTGCTTTACAAAAATAACTTCCCCCTCGTCGGTTAACGGCACAACACATACGCCACCGTTATGATGAATTACTTCACGAAAAGCCTGCTCTCCGTTTTCTAAAATTACTGTGTCCCTTGTAACGTTTAAAATCTTGCCGTTGAAAATCTCTTCAACTCCGATTGTTTCTTCACTTAAATGCATTTTAACTCCTCTTTTCTGTGGAATGTTTTTTTTATAGTATACCATAGTTTTTAAAAATTGTCTATCAGGAAATCTGAATTTAGAATTTGCCACATCTGATAGATAACGCTTTGTTTGTTGACAATAACTGCAATTGTGCAGTTGTGATAAATCTCGCAAGCGAGCTTTGTGCATTGTGCATTGTTAATTGTCACCCGAGCACGCAAAATTTAAATTTCGCTCAATTTTATGTTAAAACTATAATTCCCGTATCTTTAAGATGAGCGTCAAGCGAACCGCCTCCGCCTCAAAACTTCAATCTCTGTCTTTTTAAGGCGAGTTTATACGAGCCGATAACACCCGAGCACGCAAATTTTAAAACCCTATCAAATGTGTGGCGAGGGTAGGTGGCACTGGCGCCAGCGCCAGTTGACAAATTTGGGAAAATGTGCGATAATATATATTTAGTAATGAAAGGAGAACTGAGCTTATGAAAAAATATAATGGTTTTTCTTTCTTTGGTTTTCAAAGAAGGAATTTCCGAGTCTGAAACTGTCTTTTTTTATGAAAACCAAATAATATGCGAAAGGAAAATTTAAAATGAGAAAAGAACTCTCAAAACTTTATGAACCTAATCAGGTTGAAGATAAAATTTATGCCTTCTGGCAGGAAAATAAGTGCTTTCACGCTGAAAGAGACCCAGAAAAGAAACCTTATACAATCGTTATTCCACCACCAAACGTAACAGGTCAGCTCCATATGGGACATGCCCTTGACGAAACCTTGCAGGATATCCTTATCCGTTATAAGAGAATGAGTGGATATAGCGCATTGTGGCTTCCCGGAACAGACCACGCAGCACTTGCAACAGAGGTTAAAATCGTTGAGGCTATGCGTAAGGAAGGCCTTACTAAGGAAATGCTCGGTAGAGAAGGCTTTATGAAACGTGCTTGGGCATGGAAGGAACAGTACGGTGGAAGAATTGTTGAACAGCTTAAGAAACTCGGCTCTTCCTGCGACTGGGATAGAGAACGCTTTACTATGGACGAAGGCTGTAGCGAGGCAGTTAAGGAAGTTTTCGTAAAGTACTACGAAAAGGGACTTATCTATCGTGGCGAAAGAATGATTAACTGGTGCCCTTGCTGTATGACTTCACTTTCAGACGCTGAAGTTACTTTTGAGGACCAGGCAGGCCACTTCTGGCATATCAGATACCCTCTTAAGGACGGTAGCGGATATGTTGAAATCGCTACAACAAGACCTGAAACCCTCCTGGGAGATACTGCTGTCGCTGTTAACCCTGAGGACGAAAGATATAAGGATATTGTAGGCAAAACTCTTATTCTCCCACTCGTTGGCAGAGAAATCCCTGTTGTTGCTGACGATTATGTTGAAATCGGATTTGGTACAGGCGTTGTTAAGATTACTCCTGCTCACGACCCTAACGACTTTGAAGTGGGTAAGAGACATAACCTTGAAGTGATTAAGGTTATGACCGACGACGCTAAGATTACTGACGACTACCCTGAATACGCTGGTATGGACAGATACGAGGCAAGAAAGAAAATCGTCGAGGATTTGGAAAAGGGCGGATTCCTTATCAAGGTTGAGGACTATAACCATAACGTTGGTACTTGTTATAGATGTGGTACTACTGTTGAACCTGCTGTTTCAACTCAGTGGTTTGTAAAGATGGCTCCTCTTGCACAGCCTGCTATCGACGCTGTTAAGAATGGCGAAACAAAATTCGTTCCTGAAAGATTTGATAAAATCTACTATCACTGGCTTGAAAATATCCGTGACTGGTGTATTTCAAGACAAATCTGGTGGGGACATCAGATTCCTGCATTCTACTGCGACGACTGTGGCGAAATGGTTGTTACTAAGGAAAAGAGTGCTACTTGTCCTAAGTGTGGAAAGGCTATGCGTCAGGACGAGGATACCCTTGATACATGGTTCTCATCAGCACTCTGGCCATTCTCAACTCTTGGCTGGCCTGATAAGGACGCAGAGGACTTTAAGTACTTCTTCCCTACAAATACCCTCGTAACAGGCTACGATATTATTTTCTTCTGGGTTATCAGAATGATGTTCTCATCACTTGAATGTACAGGAAAACCACCGTTTGATACTGTACTTATTCACGGACTTGTAAGAGATGCTCAGGGTAGAAAAATGTCAAAATCATTGGGCAACGGTATCGACCCACTTGAAATTATCGACCAGTACGGTGCAGACGCATTAAGACTTATGCTTGCAACAGGTAACTCACCTGGAAACGATATGAGATTTATCGAAGAAAAGGTTAAGTCATGCAGAAACTTCGCTAATAAGCTCTGGAATGCTTCAAGATTTATTATGATGAATCTCCCTGATGACTTCAAGGCTGATAAGCTTCCGGAAAACCTCAATACAGAGGATAAGTGGATTGTTTCAAAGTTCAATACACTTGCTAAGGAAGTTAACGAAAACCTTGACAAATTCGAGCTTGGTGTTGCTGCACAGAAGATTTATGAATTTATCTGGGATGTATACTGCGACTGGTATATTGAACTTACAAAGCCAAGAATTATCGCAGGTGGCGAAACAGCTACTACTGCACAGAGCGTACTTGTATGGGTTATGAAGGGAATGCTTAAGCTTCTCCACCCATTTATGCCATACATCACAGAAGAAATCTGGCAGGCACTTGTAAATGACGGCTCAATCATTATGACTTCTGACTTCCCTGTATTTGACGAAAAGCTCTCATTCCCTGAAGAAGAAAAGTCATTTGAAATGATTATCGACGCTATCCGTGGCATCAGAAACAGACGTGCTGAAATGAACGTTGTTCCGTCAGTTAAGGCTAAGCTTTATATCGAAACTGCTGAAAAGGCTACCTTTGAAGCAGGCAAGATGTTCTTTGAAAGACTTGCATCAGCAAGCGATGTTGAAGTTTCTGACAAGTGGGAAATCGCTGATAGCGTAACTGTTGTTACAGACGTTGCAAGAATTTTCATTCCACTTTCTGATATCGTTGATACAGAAAAGGAACTTGCAAGACTTGACAAGGAAAAGAAGGCTGTTCAGAAGGACCTTGACTTCTTAAACGGAAAGCTCAATAATCAGGGCTTCCTTGCTAAGGCACCTGAAAAGCTTATCGAGGCTGAAAAAGCAAAGCTTGCAAAGGCTGAAGAAAAAATGGCTAAGATTATGCAGTCAATCGAGGCTCTCAAAAAGTAATAAAAAAGCTGTCAGGGGGATTCCTTGACAGCTTTAATTAAAGAAAGGATTTTTATGAAAAAGTATACTAACGACGTAAATCCTGAGCTTGAAGGTAACAGCCAAAAGGGTAAAAAGGTTACTCTCGCTGTGTGTATTTTAGGGATTTTAGGAGAAATTCTTATGGTTTTGAATTTTCTCATATTCACAAAAGGCATTTCATACCACAAACATATCCCTTTTGCACTGGAAATAACCCTGCTTGTGGTTTTTGCAATCATCATCAGCGTGTGTAATGTTGTGACCATTTCGGGAAACAGAATTTCCAGAATGATAGGTGGGGCATTTGTTACTGCAACGTTTTTTTATAATGTTATGGAATTTTTCCTGGGGCTTGCACTTGTCGGCGCAGAGGACTGGTATAATAATATCCCTGTATTTATAAGCTGTACTGCAATTGTACTGATAAAGATTTTCTGCGTAAGGAATATTTTTAAGAATAAACACATCAGGGCGTATTTTTATACTGTCAATACAGGAAGAAGTATAATTGACAATTGACAGTTGACAATTGACAATTAAGGTGTCGGCTTCGCCGACGGATATAAAAAATAACGGAGTGTAGAAAAATCTACGCTCCGTTTTGATTAGCCATACACTGCTGTATGAAATTCGTTGATATTTTCATATGTATAGGTTTTACCTTGATATGTAACTGAAATATTTGTGCAACCTTCAAATGCTGTATCATCAACAGTTATAATACTGTCAGGAATTTTCACACTGGCAAGGCTTTCACAACAACAAAATGCAAACATATCAATACGTTCGATACTTTTCGGTATGGTTATACTTTTGAGATTATAACAGTTCTCAAAAGACTGCATACCAATTTGAGTAACACCGTCTGGGATTGTTATATTTGTGAAACTCCAACAGTTTGCAAAGGTGCCATTCTCAATAATTGTAACACCATCTGGTATTGTTATGCTTGTGAGACTCCAACAATCCATAAAAGCCTGTTGCCCAATATCTGTAACGCTGTCAGGTATTCTTAAATCTTTAAGTTCATAACACGTCATAAACGCACTCTCACCGATTTTTGTAACGCCATCAGGTATTGTTACAGTTGTGAGGTTTTGACATTCCATAAAGGAAAATTTCCCAATACTGATGATTCCGTTAGGAATATCGTATGAAGTTACTGCTTTGGCAGCTGGATATTGTATCAATTCCTTTTTGTTTTTATCAAAAAGAACCCCGTTTTCCGAATAATAGTGTTTATTGTTCTTATCTACGCTGATGTCAGCAAGTCTTTTGCAGGAAAAGAACAAACCTTCTCCAAGACTTGTAACGCTGTCGGAAATTGTTACGCTTGTGAGATTAAAACACCATTGAAAAGCAAAATCTCCGATACTAGTAACTCCGCTTGGAATTACAATATCAGTAAGACCTCGACACTCTTGAAAAGCATAATTCCCAATATTTGTTACACCATCCGGAATTACTATGCTTGTAATGTTCACACAATTAACAAAAGCACTATCACCAATTCCTGTAACATAGTCGGGAATAACAATTTCCCCTTCTGCTTCTTTACTACATTTTACTACTACATTATCTATTATGGTCAACCAGTCATTTGCAGGTTCTTCTGGTTCAGCTGTTGATGTGGTAGTTTCAATGGTTGTTACTTTAGTGGTTGTCGTTGTTGTGTTTTCACTTTCAGTTTGCAACGTAGTAATTGTATTATGGTCTTTGCCTGTATAAGCATTTTCATTATCAGTTACAGAAACTGAGTTACTTTCTTTAATGCTTTCGTCGGTGTTTTCACATCCAACCATACATAAAGCCATAGCTCCACAAAGCAACACATACAGCGTTTTCTTTGTGATTTTCATGTTTTCAACTCCTATTTTACTTGGTCATAAAGAGTATTCCCAATGTGTTTGGTCCGCAGTGGCAGGAGATAGTACAGCTTGCGATTGTTTCGTGGTATTCCTTGAATGGGTGTACCCTCTCAATAGTCTTTCTTACAAGCTCAACATAGCTCTTATCTATGCCTGAATGTGTAATGAAAATAGTTCCGTCGTCAATGTTATCATACTTCGCAAGCTCTTCCTCAACGTACTGCTCAAGCACCTTGTCAAGCTTGCCCCTGTATTTTTTGCCAACAGACATACTTCCGTCAGCGTTGTTTACGTGAATGCACGGCTTTAAATTCAAAAGATTTGCACCGAGTGCCACAACTGTCGAGCATCTTCCACCTGCTGCCATGAATTTTAATGTGTCAAGAATAAAGCTGGAATGTACCTTGCCTGTCATTCCCCTTACCTGCTCGGCAACTTCAGCGCCTGAAAGTCCCTGTTCAATAAGCTGACCTGCTTTTATAACGATGTGGCCGATACCTGTTGAAAGATTGCAGGAGTCAACTACATAAACCCCTTCAAGCTCCTCAGCAGCAAGCACAGCGTTTTTGTGTGAGCTTGACAAAGCACTTCCTAAGTTGATGTGAACTACTTCACAGCCCTCGTCTGTAAACTGCTTGAAAAATTCCTGATATTCACCAATGTTTACAGCTGCTGTCTTCGGGAGAATTTTTTTATCATAATACGCCTGAAAAATCTCACTTGGCGTAATGTCTACGTTGTCAAGATAATCCTTTCCGTCAAGAATGATGTGTAAAGGATAGTAAAATACGTTATAACGTGCTTTGAGTTCTTCGCCGAGGTCACAGGTTGAATCTGCTGTTAGAATAACTTTTTTTGACATAATGATTACCTCTCTTAAATTACTTAATAGTATAATTGTAACACAATGCTTAAAAAGTTGCAATGTTTTTATGATAAATTTAGCGTTTTGCACAATAAAAGGCATATTGATTGTAAATTTTAACAACTACAAAGTGGCAGTTTGACATTTTTTTCAGTTTGGGTTATACTTAAAAAGCAAAAGGAGAGATTTTATGAAATTCAGACCTTGTATAGATATTCATAACGGCTGTGTTAAACAAATCGTCGGCGGAAGCCTTAAAGACGAAAAAAATGTGGCTGTTGACAATTTTGTTTCAGAAAAAAACGCTGATTTTTATGCACAGCTTTATAAAAAACATAACCTTTCAGGTGGGCATATTATCATTTTAAACCCTGAGGGAAGTGAGTTTTATGAGGCAGATTTGAAACAAGCAAAGCTTGCCCTTAAAAATTATGAGGGTGGACTTCAGCTTGGTGGTGGAATAAATCCCGACAACGCAAAGAAGTTTCTTGACATGGGTGCAAGCCACGTTATCGTGACCTCTTATGTGTTTAAAAACGGTGTTTTCAACGAGGAAAACCTTGATAAAATGCTTAAAACTGTGGGGAAAGACCACCTTGTGCTTGACCTTAGCTGTCGCAAGCGTGACGGAAAATATTTTATAGTTACCGACCGTTGGCAGAAATTCACCGAAGTGGAACTTAACAAAAAAACAATCGACTCCCTTTCAAAAAGCTGTGACGAATTTTTAATTCATGCAGTTGACGTGGAGGGCAAAGCAAGTGGAGTTGAAACCGAGCTTTGTCAGATGATGGGCGACTTTTGTGAAATCCCGTCTACATACGCCGGAGGAATTTCTTCCCTCTCAGATGTGGAAATCATAAAAAATACAGGCAGGGGAAAAATTGACTTCACCGTAGGAAGTGCCCTTGACCTTTTTGGTGGAAAAATCCCATTTGAAAGTCTTATAAATATTTAAAAACAACAGTCTGTTGCATCTTTTTTCAGGTGCAACAGATTTTTTTGTGATTTTTTAAGATTAACAAAACTCAAACATTTCCTAAAACATTCAAAAACAAACTGACGGTAAAATCAACTTGTAACATCAAGAAAGGAGTTAATCACATGGAAAAAACTTTTGAATACTCATACTCAGCAAAGGAAAATGCAGAACTTTTAAAAATCAGAAAGAAGTACGAACCACAGACTATTGTAGAATCAAAAACAGAACAGGTTAAAAAGCTTGACAACAGCGTTGAAACAGCAGGAATGACATGGTCCTTAGTGCTTGGAATTATCGGTTCACTTATACTTGGCACAGGAATGTGCTGTACTATGGTGTGGACAGAATTTTTCATTCTGGGAATTGTGGTAGGAATTATCGGAATGATTATGTGCGGGCTTGCATATCCGCTTTACAACAGAATTGTAAGAAAAAAGCGTGCAGAAATTGCTCCTCAGATTTTAAAGCTTACTGAGGAAATCGAAATGAAATCAAAAAACTAAAATAAATTTTTGGAGGTAATTATTATGAGCAACAAGGTAACAGAATTTTTCAAGAACGCATTTGAGGATATGAAGGAAAGCACAAAGGCACAGCACGAGGTTGACAAGGCTAATTTTGCTGCTGCTAAGGCTGAATCAAAGGCACAGTGGGAAGAAGCTAAGGCTATGAGTAATCCTGCAAAACGTAAAGAAATGATGCAGGCTGAACGTGACAAGCAGATTGAAGAAGCTAACAAGCGTATTGAAGAAGCCAACAAGAGAATTGACGCTACAAAGTAAAATAAAAAACTTCATAACAAAGCAGGGTATCAGGTGAAAAATGCCTGATACCCATAAGCCTTTTGAGGAGGATTTATGAAAAAGACAATCACAATTCACGACAGATACGGTGCTAAGGAAAAAGAAATCAACTATATTCCAGTGAGATTTATTATTGCTATGGCTCTGATAGTTTTTGAAACTGCCGCAGTAATAGGCATAACCATTTTGTGTGGGGCATATATTCCCTACTTTTATCTGGCAATGTGGGCTACCGAAATTTTCTGTGTTTTAAGAATTATAAATTCCGAAGAAAACCCTGATTATAAAATCCCGTGGCTTTTAGTAACACTTCTCATTCCAATCGCAGGATTTATGATTTACATTATGTTTTACAACAGAAAGCTTTCTAAAAAACAGATGAAGCGTATTTCTCTGATTGAAAATCAGCAGGTCGATGCGCAGAATAAAAATCACTCCGACGACCTTGAAAAAACCGACAAAAAAAGCCTTTCTTCAGGCAAAACTGTTGTGCAGGCTTTCAGACAGCAACATTTACAGAAACACAAATGCAAAATACTTCCCTATGGGTGAGGATATGTTTGATGCAATGCTAAGTGATTTAA
>JAFTNX010000083.1 GCA_017451665.1 Oscillospiraceae bacterium
CCCAAACCGTTCAAGATAACGCGGAGAGGTTCCTTACGTACCTTGTCAGCCTTCGCAGCAATCTTGATTGCACCTTCAGCAGCAGCGAATGATTCGTGACCTGCGAGGAATGCGAAACATTCTGTTTCGTCTTCAAGGAGCATCTTTCCGAGGTTACCGTGACCAAGACCAACCTTTCTCTGGTCAGCAACTGAACCAGGGATACAGAAAGCCTGGAGACCTTCACCGATAGCAGCAGCAGCGTCAGCAGCTCTTGTGCAGCCCTTCTTGATAGCGATTGCACAGCCTACTGTGTAAGCCCACTTAGCATTTTCAAAACAGATTGGCTGAATGCCTTCTGTGATTTTGTATGGGTCAAAGCCCTTTTCCTTACAGATATCTGCACATTCTTCAATTGTGTTGATACCGTACTGAGCGAGAACAGCAAGAATCTGCTTTTCTCTTCTTGCATAAGATTCAAATAAAGCCATTCTTAGTTCCTCCTTATTCTTTTCTTGGGTCTACAATCTTAACAGCGTCAGCAACTCTTCCGTACTGGCCCTTAGCCTTTTCGAAAGCTGTGTTAGCGTCGTCGCCTGCCTTGATGAAGTCCATCATCTTGCCGAAGTTAACAAACTGGTAACCAATGATTTCGTTATCAGCGTTAAGAGCAAGACCTGTAACGTATCCGTCTGTCATTTCGAGGTATCTTGGGCCCTTAGCAAGTGTACCGTACATTGTACCAACCTGTGAACGGAGTCCCTTACCGAGGTCTTCAAGACCTGCACCAACTACAAGACCGTCTTCTGAAAAAGCACTCTGTGTACGTCCGTAAACAATCTGGAGGAAAAGTTCTCTCATAGCTGTGTTGATAGCGTCACAAACGAGGTCTGTGTTGAGAGCTTCAAGAATTGTTCTTCCAGGGAGAATTTCACTTGCCATAGCAGCTGAGTGAGTCATACCTGAACATCCGATTGTTTCAACGAGAGCTTCCTGAATAACGCCTTCCTTAACGTTAAGAGTAAGCTTACATGTACCCTGCTGTGGAGCACACCAACCGATACCGTGTGTAAAGCCAGAAATATCCTTGATTTCCTTAGCCTTCACCCACTTTGCTTCTTCCGGAATTGGAGCAGCGCCGTGAGCAACGCCCTGTGCGATAGGGCACATTGTTTCAACTTCATGTGAATAAATCATTCAAAATACTCCTCTCAAAGTAATATTTTAGGTTTTACTCTGAAAAAATTCAGAGCAGGCAAAATCCGCACTATAAGAATTTGCCCTAACAAAATAATTATATAACATTTCGACAGATTTTGCAAGTGATTTTTTTAACAATCATCACTATTATAATAAAGTTTATATTGTGTTAATTATCCTATGCAATGATTTTAAAAATTCAGGCAGTATATAGCTTAAAAAGCAAAAATCCCCACAAAGCTGTTGAAATTATCACCACTGCATAAAAATACCAGTGTTTTGTTTTGTGGCGAAAAGTCTGCATGGCAAGAAAGCTACCTACAAATCCACCAACAAGGCTTATTCCCAGCAAAAACTTTTCAGGAATACGCCATTTGTTGCGTTTAGCTTTGCTTTTGTCGATACCGTAGCTTATAAATGCCACAACGCTTACAGCCACCAGATAAATCCACAGATATTTCTGTAATAATTCAACCATAAAAATAACCTCTGTTTTAGTATATTCCGTCAAAAACGTGTCACTTGCACGTTTTTGAGGAAAGAGTGTTTTATCAAAAACAAAGGGGGAAACGCTCGTGCTCGTTTCCCCCTAAAATGCTGTCGCATTTTTACACCCCCTTCCTGCGTTTTATGGCATAAGGGGAATTTCGCCCTCTGCGGAGTGCGACCAAGGGCTCTGCCCTTTGGAAACCCGCCACCTTTGAAAAGGTGGACGAAACTTTTATATTATTTATTATTTAAAGTAGTTTACGCCGCTTTCAAAGATAAGCTGGTCCTTAACACCAGGAACATTCTTACAGATGTCTGTACCCTTTCTTTCGGAGTGACCCATCTTACCGAGAACACGTCCGTCAGGTGATGTGATACCTTCAATAGCGTAGATTGAAGTATTAGGGTTGCAGTGAATGTCAAGTGTAGGAACACCGTTAAAGTCAACGTACTGAGTAGCAATCTGACCGTTCTTAGCAAGTCTTGTGATTTCTTCTTCAGTAGCTACAAATCTACCTTCACCGTGTGAAATAGCAATATTGTGGATATCGCCAACCTGTGTGCAGTAGAGCCAAGGTGACTTGTTTGAAGCAATTCTTGTGTTAACCATCTTTGACTGGTGACGGTGAATTGTGTTGAATGTAAGAGTTGGTGAATCATCTCTCATATCAACGATTTCGCCGTAAGGAACAAGACCGAGCTTAACAAGTGCCTGGAAGCCGTTACAGATACCAAGCATAAGACCATCTCTCTGCTTTAAGAGGTCGTGGATAGCGTCAGCAAGACGTGGGTTCCTGAAGAATGAAACGATAAACTTACCACTTCCGTCAGGTTCGTCACCACCACTGAATCCACCAGGGAGCATAACAATCTGTGCCTGCTTAATCTTATTTTCAATAGCCTTAACTGATTCTTCGATAGCCTGAGCGTTCATATTTCTGATTACGAAAATATCAGCCTCAGCGCCAGCCTTTTCAAAAGCTCTTGCAGTATCGTATTCACAGTTTGTACCAGGGAATACAGGGATAAGTACCTTTGGTTTAGCAACCTTGATAGCAGGTGCAAGCTTAACGTCGTTTACAAAGCTGAATTCCTTGAGTGAAGCTTCAGGCTTCTTAATCTTAGTAGGGAATACAGGTTCAAGCTTGTCCTCCCAGAGCTTTTCAATCTTAACAAGGTCAACAGCGTATTCAGAAGTAATTACGCAGTATTCAGAAATTGTTTCACCGATAACTCTTTCATCAGTTTCAACGCCCTGTGCAAGTTCAAGAACGAATGCACCGTAGCAATGTCTGTAAAGTTCGTTTGCAGTAACCTTATCAGTAAACTTGAAACCAATCTTGTTACCGAATGACATCTTAGCGATAGCTTCTGAAACACCACCGAATGATACAGCCCATGATGAAAGCACGCTACCGTCTTCGATAAGCTTTTCGACTCTTTCAAATACGCTTCTTACGCTTTCAAAAACAGGGAGTCCGTTTTCGTCGTAGTCAGGCTTGATAAGAACAACCTTTGAGCCTGCTCTCTTGAATTCCTGTGAAACGATTGTATCTGAATTTGCAGTAGAAACAGCGAATGAAACAAGTGTTGGTGGAACGTCAATGTTTTCAAATGTACCAGACATTGAGTCCTTACCACCGATAGAGCCACAGCCAAGTTCAATCTGTGCCTTGTAAGCACCGAGAAGTGCAGCCATAGGCTTACCCCAACGTGTAGGGTTATTCTGAGTTCTTTCAAAATATTCCTGGAATGTAAGCCAGCAGTGTTCATACTTACCACCTGTTGCAACAACCTTAGCGATAGAATGGATTACTGCCTGCATAGCACCGTGATATGGTGACTGTGATGAAAGGAATGGGTCATAGCCCCAGCCCATAAGTGAAGTTGTCTTTGTTTCGCCCTTGAGAACAGGGATTTTAGCAGCCATAGCCTGTGTTGGTGTATTCTGATACTTACCACCGTAAGGCATAAGAACTGTTCCTGCGCCGATAGTTGAGTCGAATCTTTCAACAAGGCCCTTCTGTGAGCAGATATTAAGGTCAGAAATCATTCTTTCCCACTTTTCTGCGTTATCGTCAGTAGTTTCTGATGTATTGATAATAGGCTTTTCAATCTTTACAGTTGTATGCTTTTCAGCACCGTTTGAGTTAAGGAATTCTCTTGAAAGGTCAACAATCTGGTTGCCGTTCCAGTTCATCTTGAGTCTTGGCTCTTCTGTAACAAGAGCAACGAGAGTAGCCTCAAGGTTTTCTTTGTTTGCTTCAAGCATAAACTTTTCAACGTCTTCCTTAGCAATAACAACAGCCATTCTTTCCTGTGACTCTGAAATTGCAAGTTCAGTACCGTCAAGACCGTCATACTTCTTAGGAACAAGGTCGAGGTTGATAACAAGACCGTCTGTAAGTTCTCCGATAGCAACAGATACACCGCCTGCACCGAAGTCGTTACAACGTTTAATCATCTTTGTAACTTCAGGATTTCTGAAAAGTCTCTGAAGCTTTCTTTCTTCAGGAGCGTTACCCTTCTGAACTTCTGCGCCACAGCTTTCGAGGGATTCGAGAGTGTGTGACTTTGAAGAACCGGTAGCACCACCACAACCGTCACGGCCTGTTTTACCACCAAGAAGAACAACAACGTCACCAGGCTGTGGAGCTTCTCTTCTTACATTTGAAGCAGGAGCAGCACCAACAACAGCACCGATTTCCATTCTCTTGGCAACGTAGCCAGGGTGATAGATTTCGCTAACGTGACCTGTTGCAAGACCAATCTGGTTTCCGTATGATGAGTAACCGTTAGCAGCACCAACAGTAATCTTTCTCTGTGGGAGCTTACCTGTAATTGTATCTTCAACCGGTACAAGTGGGTTAGCAGCACCGGTTACACGCATTGCCTGATATACATAAGAACGACCTGAAAGTGGGTCTCTGATAGCACCACCAAGACAAGTAGCAGCACCACCGAAAGGCTCGATTTCTGTCGGGTGGTTGTGAGTTTCGTTCTTGAACATAAGGAGCCAGTCCTGTTCCTCGCCGTCAACGTCAACCTTAATCTTTACAGAACAAGCATTGATTTCTTCACTTTCGTCAAGGTCATTGAGCTTGCCTTCTGCTTTAAGCTGCTTTGCACCAATAACAGCCATATCCATAAGTGTAACAGGCTTGTTCTTGCCTTCATAGAGTTTCTGTCTTGTTTCAAGGTACTTTACAAAAGTTTCCTTGATATAGTCTGCGTCAATTGAAACTTCGTCAATAATTGTTGAGAATGTTGTATGACGGCAGTGGTCAGACCAGTATGTATCAATCATTCTGATTTCAGTGATTGTAGGATTTCTCTTTTCAACATCTCTGAAATATGCCTGACAGAACTTGATGTCATCAAAGTCCATAGCAAGTCCCATCTTGTTGAGAATGTTCTTCAAATCGTCATCATTTGAATAGATAAATCCGTCAACTGTTTCAACAGTTGTAGGAATGTCGTACTTCACATCAAGAGTTTCAACTCTCTTGAGTGAAGCCTCACGGCTTTCAACAGGGTTAATCATATAAGCCTTGATTTTGTCAAACTCTTCATCTGTGAGTTTGCCGTTTAAGATGATAATTCTTGCACTCTTTACAACAGGTCTTGTTCCACCTGTGAGAAGTGAAATACACTGTGCACAAGAGTCGGCTCTCTGGTCAAACTGTCCAGGGAGGTATTCAATAGCAAAAATTCTGTCAGTAGCATCAATAGCTGGAAGATGAGGATAATAAACGTCAACAGCAGGCTCTGAGAAAACAACAGGTGCTGCGAGGTTAAAGTCCTCTTCTGAAAGTCCTTCTGCGTCATAACGGTTGATAACACGCACACCGGTAAGCGCTTCAAGACTCAGAGCTGATTTGATGTCGCTGAGAGTTGAATTTGCTTCTACTGCAAATTCAGGCTTTTTTTCAACATAAATTCGATAAACAGACATAACGACACTCCTTAAAATATCAGATAGAATTACTCACAGATTTTACCTATACAGTAATTCTTTTCATACCCCTCTATTATAACACAAAAAATCTCTCTACGCAAACTTTTCAAAGAATTTTTACGAGGAATTTTAATTTGTGTGTAATTTTCGCTATATCCTTGGTGAAATTCTGTGCAATTTTCACGTTCAAAGAGAACTTTGACGGTTTTTCCTACCATATTTCTTAAAAATTCATTTTCAGATTGCTTACAGATTTCCTCCATAAGCCTTGCACGTTTTTCTCTTTCACCCTTAGGAACCTGCCCATCTCTTTTGGCAGCAACGGTACCCTCTCTTTCGGAGTAAGGGAAGATGTGGCATCTTGCGAAGCCGATTTTTTTGACAAACTCAACCGACTCTCTGAAATCCTCTTCGCTTTCACCGGCAAACCCCACCATAATGTCGGTGGTAATTGCACAGTCAGGGAAGCTTTCACGAAGTCTGTTTACAAGTTCCTCGTATTCTTCGGCTGTGTATTTTCTGTTCATAGCTTTAAGCGTTTTGTTACAACCACTCTGTAAAGAAAGGTGAAACTGCGGGCAGAGCTTAGGCTGACTTGCCATGCGCTTAATATCGCTTTGTGAAATCATTTCAGGCTCAAGACTTCCAAGACGCACACGGTCAATTCCATCAACAGAGCAGGCAACCTCCACAGCGTCAACAAGTCGCACATCGCCCTCCAAATCCTTTCCATAACAGCAGAGATTTATTCCCACAAGAATAATTTCCTTGTGACCACTTTTAGCAAGCTCGCAAACCTCGTTTTTCAAATCCTCAAAAGATTTTGAACGGATATGTCCTCTTGCGTAGGGGATAATACAATATGAGCAGTACTGGTCACAGCCGTCCTGAATTTTGATGTATGCCCTTGTTTTTGAAACAACCTCGCTGTTTGACATTTTTTCAAAGGCCTCGCCTTTTGTATGTGGGGAAATTCTCACGATTTTTTCACGTCTTGAAAGGTATTCGTCCAAAAGGTCTGGAATATCCGTTTTGTCTGACGCACCCGTTACGATTTCGCAGTCAAGATTTACAGTGTCCTCCTCAAAAGCCTGTGGCAGACAGCCTGTGAGGATTATAATACAGCGTGGATTTTCCTTTTTGATTTTGTGGATAAGCTGTCGGCATTTTGAATCGGCAGTAGAAGTAACCGTGCAGGTGTTAATAAAGCACACATCTGCGTCACTTATTTTTGAAGCCACCCCAAAACCACGCTTTGTAAAATTCTGTCTTAAATTTTCGGTTTCATATTGGTTTACTTTGCAACCAAAAGTGTAGTAGTAAATATTCATAAAAATCAACCCTCTGATTTGTACAACTTGTGTAAACGATTAATTTAGTTTAGGGACATTACACAAACAAACATACCGATATATGGTAAAATTGCACAAAAACTTGTGAACGTTTTTTGCACCTTTGACTATTATACTATATTTGAAATTTTTTTTCAAATTTTTGTTGACAACCCAAAAAAATGTTGCTATACTGCAAGTGTCGGAAGAAAAAAATACCGACAAAAAGCTAACCCTCAGGCGAAAGCCTGTGTATATATTAAGGAGGAGTTTATTATGACAAACGCTTTCATTATGCTCGATTCAATTGCAGACGTAAAGGAATTTGTAACAACAGTTTCAAAGTACGATTTTGACGTTGACCTTGAATCAGGAAGATACGCAATTGATGCAAAGTCAATCATGGGTATTTTCAGTCTTGACCTTTCAAAGAAGATTAAGCTTGTAGCACACAGCAATGACTGTGCTGACTTTATGGCTGAAATCGAAAAGTTCGTAGTAGCTGAATAATTGAAAAGTCAGATTAGCAAAACGGGCAGGTAAAGCCTGACCCTGTTTTACGAAGATTACAGCAGATTGCTTTTTAGCAGTCTGCTTTTTTTATGCATTTAATCAGACATCTTTTCATAAAATGTGTTAAAAACATTTTTGGAGGACACGTTATGAAAAGATTTATTGTATTTCTATGCTGTGCTGTAACTCTGCTTACCTTTGGCACAACTGCCTACGCTGACGGTGGGGTTGATGTGGAAATTGATTTGCCTGCGTCTGCTGAGGTTGTGGAGGCACAGTGTAGTGGGGACTTCGCCTGTCTTATGGAGTCACAGACTGGTGAAGTAATAGCATCAAAAAACAGCACTCAGCCAATACATATGGGACATCTTGCAAAGCTGATGACAGTTTATCTTACTGCTAGACAAATCGAGGCAGGGGAAATTACCCTTGACACCGAAGTAGTTGCGTCTTCTGAGGCTAACAGTCAGGGAGGC
>JAFTNX010000084.1 GCA_017451665.1 Oscillospiraceae bacterium
ATGACAAACACGAGGAGGATAAAGAGAATGGCACATAACAACTACGACCAGGAAGAGCCTGAATTCTGCGCTGACTGTGGCTGGGAGTTCACAATGGCTGAAATGGCGCATTCCTCTTATTATCGACTCGATGACGAGCTTCTTTGTGAAGAGTGCTTTTTCAAGGCTATGCTTGAAGACGTGGACAGGCTTGAAAGCTATGCTAAGGAGAACAAGGAAAAATTCCTTGAACATTGTAAAAAGGAGTGTTGTGCATGATAACTACTGTATCTACTGCAAAAATGAGTCACGCTGAGTGGCTTAAACACAGAAAGAAAGCTATCGGTGGCTCTGATGCACCGACTATTGTAGGACTTAATCATTACAGTTCTCCCTATGAACTGTGGGCTGAAAAACTCGGAAGAATTCCGCCAAAGGAAGAAAACGAGGCTATGAGGTTAGGACACGACCTTGAAGATTATGTCGCTAAACGTTTTTGTGAAAAAAAGGGTAAAAAGGTCCGTAGAAAAAAAGCTATGATTTACAATTCTCACTATCCTTTTGCTCATGCAAATGTTGACAGACTTGTAGTAGGTGAAGACGCAGGGCTTGAGTGTAAGACTACATCAGCGCTCAATATGAAGAAGTTTAAAAACGGAGAATATCCAGCAAATTATTACGTTCAGTGTCAGCATTATATGATGGTTACGGGACTTAAGAAGTGGTATCTTGCAGTGCTTGTTCTCGGTAAGGAATTTCTTGTTTTCGAAATTGAGCGTAACGAGGATGACATTGAGGCACTTGCACAGGCTGAAAGCTACTTCTGGGACCTTGTAAAAAGCAAAACTCCACCTGCTGTTGACGGTAGTAACGCAACTACTGAAGCTCTTGGAACGATTTATAAAGAGTCTGCTGAAAGCAATATAATTGTAGACCTGACACCTCTGAAAACAGCTCTCTTAATCAGAAATAATGCAAAAGCGCAGATTTCAGAACTTGAAAAACTTGTAGCTGAAAAGGAAAATGAAATCAAAAGCTATATGGGTGAAAATCCAAGTGGAGAGTGTGATGGTTTTGTAGTCAGCTGGAAAACTCAGGACCGAACAATCTTTGATAAAAAGGCTTTTGCAAAATCAAGACCTGACATCAGGCTTGACGCTTTTATGAAAACATCAACATCAAGACCGTTTAAGGTTTCAAAAATATAAGATTTTAGGAGGAAAAGAAAATGGCAAACGAAGGAATTATCAAGACAAAAACAACATCACAGGGTGAGCTTGCAAAAAAGCCACAGGAAAAGTCTCTTACAGGACTTATCAAGTCAATGGAGGGAGAGATTAAGAAAGCTCTTCCGTCGGTTATCACACCAGAGCGTTTTACAAGAATGGCGCTTACAGCTATCAGAACAACACCGGGACTTACAAGCTGTGAGCCTATGAGTTTCCTCGCTGCTATGATGAGTGCAGCACAGCTCGGACTTGAGCCTAACACACCTCTCGGACAGGCTTATATTCTTCCTTACAAGAACACCAAGAAGAACATCACAGAAGTGCAGTTCCAGATTGGATATAAGGGACTTATTGACCTTGCTTATCGTTCAGGAGAAGTCGAGGTAGTTCAGGCACAGTGTGTTTATGCTAACGACAAATTTGAATGTGAATACGGCATTGAGCCTAAGCTTAAGCACGTTCCTGCTGACAGCAACAGAGGAGACCTTGTAAAGGTTTATGCGATGTTCAGAACAAAGTCAGGTGGCTATGGTTTCGAAGTTATGAGTGTTGAAGACATCAGGGCTCACGCTAAGAAGTACAGCAAGGCATTTTCAAGTCAGTACAGCCCGTGGACTACATCATTTGAAGAAATGGCAAAGAAGACAGTACTTAAAAAGGCACTTAAATATGCACCTCTTAAATCAGATTTTGTAAGAGCAGTGTCTCAGGACAATGCAGTCAAGAACGAAATTTCAGACGATATGTACGAGGTTTCAGGTGACATTATTGATATTACTGACACACAGGTTGTTGATGAAAGCACAGGTGAGGTAATTGAAATTACTGAACAGTAATGAAACACTTCTCAAAGCGTATAACTACTTTGAGAAAAAAGCAGAATTTTACATTGATACGGAGAAAGTGCTTGTCGCTAATGGTGGCAAGCCTGCTCCTGATTGGAACGATGTGAAAATCGCACATCTTGTAGCATTTAACTTAATCTCTGCTCTCTGCAAGCACAGAGGGTTGATTAAAAATTACGAAGAGGAGGAAATAAATGCTGAACAGAGTAATCTTAATGGGGCGAATAACCCAGGACCTTGACCTGAAGCAGACACCTTCGGGAGTGTCTGTATTGACATTTAACCTTGCAGTAGAGCGTAACTACACAAAGCAGGGTGAAGAACGTGAGGCAGATTTCATAACCTGCGTGGCGTGGAGAAACAACGCTGAATTCATCAGCAGATATTTTGCAAAGGGCAGAATGATTGCACTTGAAGGTAGACTCAGAACAAGAAATTATGAGGACAGTAACGGCACTAAGCACTATGTTACAGAGGTCTACATAGACAGCGTTTCTTTCACGGGAGAAGCCAAGAAAGATGATAACGGAAATTCAACAAATCAGAGTAAGCCGAAGTCACCACCTCCTCAGAAGAGTGTTGCTGTCACAGAGGAAGACGTGCAGACAGCTATTGGAGATTTGGGCGACTTTGAAGAAGTTTTATCAGACGGTCCGGTACCGTTTTAAGGAGTAATTATGGCAAAGAAAAAGCTTGATTGGTTCAAGCTTGATTGTCAGCTGGACGATAGCATGAAGCTTATCGAACTTGAATTTGGATTATACGGGTTTGCGATAATAGTCAAGCTGTGGCAGAAAATTTACGGTGGCGAAGGTTATTATTGCGGATGGAATAGCGACGTAGCTCTGATGTTTGCAGGTGAAAATCATATAAGTGTCGGAACTGTGTCGGAAATAGTAAGTGCTGCTATAAGAAGAGGTATTTTTGATAAAGAAAAGTTTAATGAATTTGGAATTCTGACTTCACACGGAATACAGACAAGATATTTTGATTGTGCAGAAAGAAGAAAAAACCAAAGTCTTAAACCTGAATACCTCTTGCTTTGCAATACCCCAAAACCAAAAAATGTTGACAATTCAAGCAAAAATGCAGACATTTCAAAGAAAAATGCAAACATTTTTTCACAGAGAAGAGAAGAGGAGAGAAGAGAAGATAAGAGTAGAGGAGAGGAGAGTAATTCGCCTGACGGCTCAGCCCCCCTCCTCCCTCAATCAGACTACGATTCTCTTGTTTCTGAATTCGGTAAGGAGATTACCGACAGATACGTTCTGAAAATGTCAACTTACATCAAAGAGTACAGAAACGGCAAGCCTTACAAGGCACCTGCTGCTATGATAAAAAAGTGGATTTCAGAGGACAAGCCTGAGATTCCAAAAGACAAAAGCTATGACCTAAGTGAAGTTGACGAATTCGGAATGAATTATCTTATGAACAGAAAAAAGAAGAAGGAGGACACAGAATGATTTTCAAATACGAAATACCTGATGTTCCTCCTTCAAACAATAAGTTCATAGGAAGAAATCAGCGCTGGCAGTACCAGGATGAAAAAAAGAAGTGGACAGAGGCTGTTGCTCTCTTTTGCAGACCGAAACCAAAGGTGCCATTCAAGAGGGCAGTAGTCACGCTTACATATCACTTTAAGGACGGCCGAAGACGTGACCCTGATAATTACAGTGGGAAGTTTATTCTTGACGGACTTGTAAGGTGTGGAATACTTGCAGACGACAGCTTTGATGTTATTGACCTGAAGCTCTGCAAGGGCGAGACTTCCAAGAAACCATATACGGAAATTGAGGTGGAGGAGAAGTGAAACAGACAGATTTTTTCAGTGAATACATTGTAGATAACTTTGCAGGAGGTGGAGGAGCTTCTACGGGTATTGAGCTTGCAACAGGACGAGCTGTTGACATAGCTATCAATCACGACCCTGACGCTATCCTGATGCACAAGACAAACCACCCTTACACTCGTCACTTCTGCGAAAGCGTATGGGACGTTAATCCGAGAGAGATTTGTTACGGCCATCCAGTGGCTCTTATGTGGCTTTCGCCTGACTGCAAGCATTTTTCAAGAGCGAAAGGTGGAAAGCCTGTAAGCAAGAATATCAGAGGCC
Organism: Oscillospiraceae bacterium; assembly: GCA_017451665.1. GTDB lineage: Bacteria > Bacillota > Clostridia > Oscillospirales > Ruminococcaceae > JAAZZIT01. Next base: position 4,167 of record JAFTNX010000084.1, read on the forward strand.
TTGCGTGGATAGCTGTGAGATGGGCTGCAACAGTAAAGCCGAGAGTTATTATTCTTGAAAATGTTCCTGAATTCGTGACGTGGGGACCTTTGGACGAGAACAATTACCCTGATATGAAAAAGAGAGGCAGGACATTCAACAGTTTTGTGAATGCTCTTAAAAGCTATGGATATGAGGTAAAGTGGCAGAAGCTGAAAGCTTGTGACTATGGAGCGCCTACAATCAGAGAAAGATTTTTTCTTATAGCAAGGTGTGACGGACAGCCTATTGTTTTTCCTGAAGCTACTCACGGAGAAGGTAAGAAACCATACAGAACAGCAGCAGAATGTATTGACTGGAGCGTACCGGTTAAGTCGATTTTTGAGAGGAGTAAACCTCTTGCAGAAAACACTCTCAGAAGAATTGCAAAAGGGCTTGACAAATTCACAATCAAATCAGACAAGCCGTTTATTTTAAGATATAAATTCAACAATGAGCCTGAAAGTGTGTCAGAGTCTTTGTCAACAATTACAGCTGTAAACAGCCATTATATTGTCGCACCTTCAATTCAAAAATATTTTGGTGGAGTTATTGGTAATGAAGTTACAGAGCCTTTGTCAACAGTGACAGCAATAGACCACAACGCTTTGCTTGCTTCCAGCCTTATCCAGTATCATTCAGAAACATCAGATACAGAAGTGCGAGGGCAGGCGTTTTCAAAACCACTTATGACGGTTGACGGCTCACCAAGATATGCTCTTACATCAGCTCACATTGTCAAGTATTACAGTGGTGATAATTATTCGGGTGTTAACGAACCTTTGCACACAATAACCACGCTTGAACGTCACGGGCTTATTGAAAGTCACTTGTGTGTATTAAGAAATAATCAAGACTGCAAGTCTATGAATGAGCCAGTATCGACAGTATGCACGTCAGGAGGACATTTTGGTGAAATCAGAACAAGCCTTGTGAAATATCCTCCGGACCAGGATATGCAGCACTGGGGAGAAGTCAGAAAGCTTCTGAACAGATTTTGTGATTATAAAATGGCTGACGACGAAGTGCTTCTCCTTGAAATTGACGGAGAGAATTATTTTATCGGCGATATTGGTATGAGAATGCTTGAACCGAGAGAACTTTACAACGCACAAGGATTTCCAAGTGATTACATAATTGACAGGGACTATCAGGGCAACGTTTATCCTCGTTCAAAGCAGGTTGCACGTTGTGGGAATGCTGTTCCACCACCATTTGCAGAGGCACTTGTGAGAGCTAATCTCCCTGAACTGTGTGGAAGGAAAATCACAACAATGGAAGAACTAAGTAAAGTTATTTAGGAGGTTAACTATGACAGATAATGAAATTATAAAGGCGTTGGAAGAATGTATTGAATTAAGGTTTGATGATGAAACCGAGTACGTAACTGTAAGACTTGATACTCTTACAAACGCCCTTGACCTTATCAAGCGACAGCAGGCAGAGATTGAAAAATTTAAAAATTTGCCTATAATTGGTAGCCTTTGCCCAATGTGGAAAGCAGAAGCAAGAGTTGAAACAATAAAAGAGTTTGCAGAGAAGTTGAAAGCAGAGTACGAAGGATATGATGAAACATATCATCAGATATTCTACTCATCCTTGGTAAAGGCAATTGATAAAATTGCAAAAGAAATTACAGGAAAGGAAGATGAAAGTAATGGCGTATAAGAGAAAATTCAAGAAAGGCGAGAAAATAACAAGTCTTGACGAATTGGCATGTCAAAAATGGATTTATGTGTTTGATAAAATCACTCACAACGGTTGGTTTATGTCTTGGCGATTTAGAATGGCACAATCTTTTCTGCAACGAGGAAATTTATATTATGCCTTGCCAAATGATGATATGAGAAAGGAAGATGAAAATGACAATATATGAATTAGCAGAGAGATTGGACGGAAGAGAATACAGAAACGAAATGACCCCTATTGAAGAGGAAAGGGCAAAAGAACTTGGATTTGTCGTTGTATATGGATATTCGGACGATAATGCAGAGTTTAGGGGTGCTATTGATGATGAAATAGGGTGCTTCGACGGTGGACGAATTTACGAGAACGGAGATAAATACATTGATGCTGTTTGGTGCGAGAGTGAATTTACTTGGACATACAAAACCAATATTCCACACGCTGTATTTAATATTTATGATGACGAAGAAAAGTATTGCAGAGGAATTGTTTTCAGCACAAAGGAGAATAAAAATGCGTGAGAGATTGACTAAAAGAAATTCTGATGGTTCGGTAGGTATAAATAATTGCAGGTACTATAACTATGATGATTTTCAGAAAATGGCAAAAAAACTTGCTGACTATGAAGATGCCGAAGAACAAGGGCGAATAATCGTTTTGCCTTGTAAGGTGGGGGATAAAGTTTATATCATTAGTCGAAACAAAGTAAAAGAATGCGAAGCGATGTTTGTTGGGCTTTCAGCAGATGAAAAATGTTCCTATTTTAATTTTGTTGAAACATATACAGACGGGGTTTTTTACAAATCACATTCTATGGTTTTTGATGTTATCGGCAAAACAGTATTCCTCACAAGAGAAGAAGCGGAACAGGCGTTGAAAGGTGGCGCAAAGGAATGAGTTTCTTAACATCAAGTGAAAAAAGAAAGTGTGCTTGTTGCCAATCGAGAAGAACAAATCAGAATTTCACTTTTGATTATTGCAATATACACATACAAATTCCGCTTTGTGAGAAGTGCAAGAAAACGGCAACATTCAATTTGTGGATGCAATTAAAACCATTGTGTACAGCGATAAGTAGAGCGGTTACTATGTCACACATTGTCGGATATGATGAACACAAAATCAGCCAAATGCAAAGAGAAATGAGAACATTGAAAGGCGGTGCTGAATAATGCCTTATATTGACAGAGAAAAAGCACAGATATTTTTGAGGACTGATTGTTTGGCAAAATATCCGACATCATTTGCAAGTGGCTTACTCACTGCTGCCGACCAATTAAATAAAATACCCACGGCTGACGTTGCTGAAGTGAAGCACGGACATTGGATTTATGAAGAAGATGTTATCGGTGACACAG
>JAFTNX010000085.1 GCA_017451665.1 Oscillospiraceae bacterium
ATATATAGCTTGCTCATTTTAATTGCCCCTCAAAATTTCATCAATCATAATTTCCAAATCCGAAAGCGTGTTTAAATATGCACATCTTCCACGATACTGCGCAGCCTTAGGCATACCCTTCATATACCACGCAACATTCTTTCTCGCTTCACGCATACCCTTGCTTTCGCCTATGTCGTCGCAAATCATTCTGGCGTGCCGCATAAGCACAGCCATTTTTTCTTCCACAGTTTTTTCAGGTAGCTTAACCCCATTTTCAAGGTAGCTTTTAACCTCCTCAAAAACCCACGGACGACCGTAACTTCCACGCCCAATCATAACAAGGTCGCAACCTGTTTCCTTGTACATTCTCCGGGCATCTTCACCACAAAAAACATCGCCGTTTCCGATAACAACGCATTTCACAGCCTCTTTAATCTGCCTGATGATTTCCCAGTCGGCTTTTCCACTGTAAAACTGCTTTCTTGTTCTTCCGTGAACAGCAATAGCCGAAACCCCAGTCTGTTCAAGTGCCTTTGCCATTTCAAGTGCGTTTATGCTGTTTTCGTCCCAGCCTGCACGGATTTTTACAGTAACAGGACACTGCGCATTCTTAACAACAGCCTCAGCAATTTTAACAGCTTTGGGAATGTCCTTCATAAGTGATGAGCCAGCTCCGTTGTTTACAACCTTAGGCACGGGACAACCCATATTTATGTCAATGATGTCAGGATTAAACTCATTGAGAAGGTATGCACCCTTCCCCATATACTCCTCGTCTTCCCCGAAAAGCTGTAAAGCCATTGGCCTTTCCACATCTGTAATAACGCCTAATTCCGCGCTTTTCTTGTCACCATAACAAAGTCCCTTGCAGGAAATCATTTCGCTTGTGACCATGCACGCCCCATACTCCCTGCAAAGCTGTCTGTAAGCCTTGTCAGCCACAGAAGCCATAGGTGCAAGGCTTGCAGTTTTTTCAATTTTAACATTTCCGATATAAACGTATTCCAAAATAATACCTCGTTATTTGTTATTGATACGAATAATTACACCCGTTAACTGTCAATTGTCAATTGTCCATTGTCAATTGTTACAACTACGCCACATTGTCATAGAAGTAGTCAATTCCTCTTGTCGGCTTGAAGTATGTTCTTATGTAGCCGTCACTTGACAGAAAAACAATTTCGTTGGTTTCTTCAAGATAATAAACCAAATCCCCACCACTGTCTTCACCATCAGACTTTTCATCACCCATAAGGCTGTCAGGATTAAAGATAACGTAATTTGCCCTCGCTAAGTATTCCTCAACAGTCTGGCAACCTGTGTCTGCCTTGTGCTTTTTAAAGTGGTCGTTAAGATAGTCCTCGTATCTGAAATTGTAAACTATTTCGATTTCCTCATCAGCTTTTTCGGTAGTTGTAACAACCGTTGTAGTAGTTGTTACCTCTTCTTTTTTAGCTGTTGTGGTAGTTGTTTCTTCCTTTTTAGTAGTCGCAACAGTAGTTGTCACAGCAGTCGTAGTAGTTGTGGTGGTAGTTTCCTTTTCACCCTTGTCTGATTTTTCGTCATTTCCCTTTGAATTCATAATCACAAATCCCACAACTAAAGCCACAACAAGTATTGCCACAACAATAATTGTAGCTACCTTGTTTTTCTTGTAGGATTTTTTAAGTACTTCAAGAATTTTTCTTACTGCTTTTTCATTATTTTTATTGTTTTTCAAAAAAACACCCCTAATCTTAATTCACATACAATCATTTTACCATAAATAAAGAATATTTTCAACAACAAATTCCCAAAAACCCCTTTTAAAAAGTCAAAAAATATGGTAAAATAAATAGTAATATTATTTTAAGGAATGATTTAGTTGTATACAGATTTTACCTTTGAAAATCTCGGTGACGGAATTTCAATATGCGTGTCAGACGAACACCGTTTCGGCACAGACGCATTTTTGCTTGCTGACTTTGCAGGTGCAAGACGAAAAGACTATGTCTGCGACTTCTGTTCAGGAAGCGGAATTATTGCTGTTTTAATGAAAAGAAACAACAATCCGGCGTTCATTTACGCTGTGGAAATTCAGGAAAAAGCCGTTTCACAGATGAAACTCACCGTGGAAAAATCAGGTATTGATAACTTTGAAATAGTTTCGGGTGATTTAAAGGACTTCAAAGCAAAAAAAGAGCTTGACCTTATCACCTGTAACCCACCATATAAAATCAATAATACAGGCGCTAAAAACGATAGCGAGGCTGTTTCAATCGCACGCCACGAAATGCTTTGTACCATTGACGACGTGTGTAAAAGCGCAAGTAGAAATCTCAAATTCGGTGGCCGTTTGTGTATTTGTAACCGCCCCGAAAGACTTTGCGATATTATGGTTGCTATGAGAAATAATAACCTTGAACCAAAGCGTGTGAGATTTGTTTCAAAAACGCCAAAAGACGCCCCTTGGCTTGTGCTTGTTGAGGCTAAAAAGGGTGGAAAACCATTCCTGCAGGTTGAAAAAAACCTCTATATTCAGGACGAAAATGGCGATTACAGCGAAGAAATGAAAAGAATTTACAGATTAAAATAAGGAGAATACTATGAAAATTCTTGCAATTGACGGAAACAGTATAATGAACCGTGCCTTTTATGGAATTAAAATGCTTTCAAACTCAAAGGGATTTTTCACAAACGCCCTGACAGGCTTTATGAATATCTATATGAAGGAAACCGAGGCAGTACAGCCTGACTGCGTGGCTGTTGCATTTGACCTTAAAGCGCCTACATTCCGACATAAAAAGGTAGCAAGCTATAAGGCAAACAGAAAAGGTATGCCTGAAGAATTGTTTATGCAGATGCCAAAAATCAAGGAAATTTTAACTGCTATGGGAGTTAAAATCCTCGAAGTTGAAGGCTTTGAGGCTGACGACGTTTTGGGCACAATTTCAAAAATATTTAACGAAAGCAATAACCACTGCTATATTCTCACAGGTGACCGTGACAGCTTACAGCTTGTTAATGAAAACGTAACTGTAAGACTTGCCACAAACAAGGAAACTGTAATCTATACCCCTGAAAAAATCAAGGAGGTTTACGGACTTTCACCAAAACAGCTTATCGAAGTAAAGGCACTTATGGGCGACTCGTCGGATAATATTTCAGGCGTTGCAGGAATAGGCGAAAAAACTGCCCTCAGCCTTATTTCACAGTACGGAAGCGTTGACGGAGTTTATGAAAACCTAAAGGCAGAAAACTTCACAAAATCCGTTTTCACAAAGCTTTCAGCAGGAAAAGACGACGCATATCTGAGTCGTTGGCTTGGCACAATCGTTACCGACGCACCTATCGAAAACGACTGTCAGTGCTATGCTTTAAAGCCTCAGAATAATTCTGCTCTGAGAGAAATTCTCTCCGACCTTGAAATGTTCAAGCTCCTTGAAAGAATCTGCGACAACAGCGACTCCCCTGCCGAAGAAATTGTGGAAGAAAAAATCAAGCTTTCAAAAATCAAGGTTTCAAAGCTCGATGAAAATATTATAAAATCCCTCACAGAAAACGACGAGGTCTGCTTTATTTTTAAGAATAATTCCCTTTCACTGTATGCAAAGGACGAGATTTATTTAAGCGAAGAAATTTCCGAGCAGGCCACACTTTTTGATGACGGGAATGACACAAAATCACTTGTACTTGACTTTTTTGAATGCCCTTGTAAAAAAATCTGCTTTGAGGGAAAAACAGCCTATAAATTTGCTTTTTCAAATGACAGAGAGCTTAAAAATCTTATCTTCAACTGTGACCTTGCAGGCTACCTTTTAAATTCACAGGCAAGCGACTATACCGTTGAAAATCTCTGTGCGTCTTACAAGACAATCTATCGTCGTGATATGGGCGAAAACTCCGATATTGCGTCACTTTCACCACTTTATAAAAGACTTTGTGAGGAAATAAAACTCAAAGAAATGGAAAACCTCCTTTATGAAATCGAACAGCCACTTTGCGAAGTGCTTGCGTCAAGGGAGGTTTATGGAGTAAAGGCTTACGTTGAAGGTATCAAAGCTTTTGGTGTGGAGCTTACTCAAAAAATCAAA
>JAFTNX010000086.1 GCA_017451665.1 Oscillospiraceae bacterium
CTGAAAAAATTTCAGCGAAAAATTCACAGCTTGATGACGCACAAAAGCACCGTGAAGAGCGCTATAACTACTATATCACAAACCTTGCGTCGGCGATTTCTCATTCATTGACTGATGGCGCACCTTGTCCCGTTTGTGGAAGTATCCACCACCCGTCACCTGCAAAACCACCTGTTGACGTGGCTACTCAGGAGGAAATCAAGGAGCTTGATAGCGGAATTGACACCTTGAGAAAGAGCGTTTCACAGCTTGAAAATGAGAAAAATCTTCTTTCAGCTGAGAATAAAAAACTGGAAACCGACCTTTCTCTGAAGAAAACCACACTTTCACAGCTTGAAAACTTTACTGACGAAGCAAAAATTTCCATTATTTCCGAATATAATGCCTCAATGTCAGCAGGTGAAAAGCTTGAAAAGGCTACACAAACCCTTGAAAAACTCACTTCTCAAAAGAATACCCTTAACAGCGCACTTGAACAGCTTAAAAATTCAGCCCTTGACGCTGAAACCAGAAAGGCTACAAGCTTAGCCAAAATCGAAACCTTTACTGCTGAAATTCAAAGACTGGGAATGGGCGAGCTTAACGATATTAACCAGCTTGAAAACAGCATTTCAATTTTCACAAGAAAAATTGAAACTTTTACCAAAAATAAGCAGGAAATTGAGCAGAATTTCAAGTCTGCATCCGAAAAGGTAATCACCTTTACAGAAAACAAAAAGACTGCTCTTGAAGAAATCGAAAAGGCTTCCGAAAAGCTTAAAAATGCCCAGAATAACTATGCTGAAATTATGCGTGAAAAGGGCTTTTTCGATAAAAATGAGTACAACGCCTATCATATTTCCCGTGAAGAAATTTCAGCTAAGGAAAAGAGCTACGACGACTTTATTGAAAAATACAATTCTCAGAATTCACAGCTTTCTCAGTTAAGAGAAAAACTCAAGGGAATTGAACGCCCTGATATTGAGGGAATTTCAAAGCAGCTCAGCGAAACTGAAATTCTCAAAAAGGCACTTCTATCTGAAAAGTCCTCACTTAACACGAGTATCGAAACCCTCACAAAGGACATTCTCTACTATGATGAAAACTACAAAAATTACCGTGAATTCAGCGAAAACGGTAACCGTCTTTCACGTTTTGGCAGAGATATCCGAGGGGATAACAGTATCGGTCTGAGAAGATACGTTCTCGGAGTTATGCTTGACAAGATAATTGACGAGGCGAATATTATTCTCCGTGAAATCAAGGGAGGACAGTTCAGCCTGTTTGTTCACCGTGAAAAAGAAGGTGGCAAAAAGCATTTCGGTCTGGAAATTTTCGTTTTAAGCACTCACGCCGAACACCCTTACAGCGTGCGTTCACTTTCAGGTGGCGAAAAATTCCTTGTGGCTATGGCACTCTCAATGGCACTTTCCTCTATCGTTCAGATGTATGCCGGCGGAATACGCATCGACGCACTCTTTATAGATGAGGGCTTCGGAACTCTTGATAACGACGTGCTTAACGACGCTATGAAGGTGCTTTCTTCTGTCAGCCAGTCAAGAAAGGTTCTTGGAATTATCTCTCACGTTGATATTCTGAAGGACGCTATCCCTAAAAAGATAAATGTAATCAGCACCCCTGACGGTTCACGACTGTCTGTGGATTTTTAAAAATTACCCCGTTGAAGTCCCCACTTTGACGGGGATTTTTTTGCATTTTTTCGGCATTTGTGAAAAAATTCTGAAACTTCTGGGTATTTTTGTAAAAAAGCCTCTGTAAAGCTTGAAACCCTTACGCATAAACCCTTGATTATATGGCTTTTTGGGTGAAATTTGTCAAAAAATGCGCGTTCACAAAAAGTTTACATTTAACATAAAAACAAACGAAAATATGTTCGTTTTTGCTTAAAAATCCCTAAAAACCGACACTTTTTTTACTTTGGGATTTTTCTTACTCTTTAAAAATGAGGCAAAAGTTGGAAAAATCGCACTCTTTGACGAAAAACTTACTGAAATTTGTGGTTGCATTTTTGAAAGTTATGTTGTATAATGAACTTGCAGTGGTAAAAAGTGCGAAAAAGTGGTAACTATTCCCTAAAATTTTCCAAGGAGGTGACGAAATGCCAAACAAGATGTTAAACGGAACATTCTTTCAGTCTATGGACGTAAAGGGAAGAATGAGCTTTCCTACAAAACTAAGAGAAATAATTGGCGAAAATTTCGTCATCACAAAAGGACTCACGGGATGCCTTTTTGCATATTCACTGGAAGACTTTGAAAAGCTTGCAGAAAAACTCAGCGATATGCCTATGGCTAAGGCACTTACTGTACAGAGATTCTTTATGGCAAGTGCTTCTAATGTTGAGGCAGATAAGCAGGGACGTATTTTAGTTCCTCAGGCTCTGAGAGAATTTGCAGGACTTGAAAAGGAAATTGTAGTTGCGGGTGTATCTGACCGAGCTGAAATCTGGGATAAGGCAAAGTGGGATGAATTCAATTCATCTATCAGCGAAGAATCAGTTATGGAAGCTTTGGAAGGACTGGATTTTTAAGTGGCAGAGTTTCGACATGTGTCGGTACTTCTTGATGAATGTATCGAAGGATTGAACATCAGACCTGATGGGATTTATGTTGACGGTACTGCAGGTGGTGCAGGTCATAGTGCTGAAATTGCAAAGCGTCTTACAACAGGACGACTTGTTGCAATCGACCGTGACCCTGAAGCTGTTGCAGTGGCAACTGAAAGACTCAAAGACTACAATGCTCTTGTTGTAAGGAATAATTATTCTGCAATTGATGAAGTTTTAGAAGAACTTCAGATTGACGGTTGCGACGGAATTCTTATGGATTTGGGAGTTTCATCATTTCAGCTTGATACAGCTGAAAGAGGATTTTCCTATCATAACGACGCTCCTCTCGATATGAGAATGAGCAAAGAGGGAATTTCAGCAAAGGATATTGTGAATGAGTATTCATTTCAACAGCTCTCTAAAATTATATTTGAATACGGCGAAGAAAAGTTTGCCAGAAACATAGCTGCAGAAATCGTAAAACAAAGAGAACAAAAGCTTATAAATACAACTTCTGAATTGGCAGAAATTATTAAAAGTGCGGTTCCTGCAAAGGTGAGAAGAGAAAAAAATCCTTGTAAAAAAACGTTTCAGGCAATAAGAATTGCTGTTAATAGTGAACTTGAGCATCTGTCGGTTGCTCTTGACAAAGCCTTTTCCTGCCTCAAAGTCGGGGGAAGACTTTGTATAATCACGTTTCACTCACTTGAAGACAGACTTGTTAAACAGCGCTTTGCATCTTTCTGTAAAGGATGTATATGCCCACCGGATTTTCCACAGTGCGTTTGTGGAAAAACTCCTGAGGGTAAGCTTATAAACAAAAAGCCTATCGAACCAAGCGAGGAAGAGCTTTTATATAATAAGAGAAGCAGGAGCGCAAAACTCAGAATTATAGAGAGAATAAGAGAAAAAGATTAAAAAAGAAAAAGAGACTTTTTGCACGATTATTTGTAGTGCGAAACAAAGAAGACAACTGTCCGAATGGACACAACAAAATGATGCAAAAAATTCAGGAGACCCTTATTTAAGGAAACTTAGGATGTTGCAGATGCCTGCGTAAGGTCAGACAGAAAAAATAGAGGTGCTAAAATGGCTGGAGATAATCTGGCAAGAGTAAGAGCCTATGAACCCGAACTGCAACGTGCAGAGGCTCCGAAAATCAGACACAGAAAAATGCCTAAGCCTAAGAGCGAGGCAACACTTAAATGCATAAAGAGAGTTGCAATGGGAATTATCGCATTTGCAATAATGTTTGCATTTATTTACGGCAAGGTTGAACTGTCAAGAATTACAAACGAACAGTCAGAGCTTATGGCTCAGCTTGCACAGCTTGAAGAAAATAATCTGTCACTGGAATCAGAGCTTGAAGCAAAAACAAGCCTTGTGAAGGTGGAAGACTATGCCGAAAATGAACTTGGACTTGTTAAGCTCGACAAATCACAGATAGAATATGTCGAGATTGAAAACGATAATGTCATTGAGGTTATCGAGAAGGAAGACGAAAGCGTCTGGAGCTCGATAAAGAACTGGTTTGACGGAGTTCTGGAATATATCGGCATATAGTAAAATAAGATATTAGTGACCGTTTGGAAAGTTAAGCCTTGTTCCTATTGAATTGTAAAATTCGGTAAGGGAATCGGACTTAGCTTTCTTGTGTTAATAAAGCTATGTAAAAAAATAGGGAAAATTAAAGTTTTATAGTTAAATATAGAGAAAAATACAGTTTTTATATAAAAAGGAGGTTACCTCGTGGCTGAAAACAAGACCGAAAATAATCAGAAAAAAACGCCTGCTGTAACAGACAGACCGGCTGCATATATGAAGCTGAGAATGCGACTTGGAACTCTTATCGGAGTGGCAGTAATGGTTACTGCTATTATTATGACAATGGTGAGATATGCTATTATCGAATCCGACGAGTTAAAGGAATTTGCAAACGCTCAGCAGCTTGATAGCAAAATCGTTGACGCTACAAGAGGTACAATCTATGACGCAAACGGCGACGTGCTTGCAAGAAGCGCTACCGTTTATACAGTTTTCGTTGACCCGGGCGAAATGAAGGTTTATCTTGAAAACCTCACCGACGAAAATATGGCTTCAAAGGTTAATGAGGACGGCACAAGAGTTTATGTTTCACTTGACGAAATCTGTATGAATATCGCACAGATTCTTGATATGGATGTAGAGGAAGTCAAGGAAAAGGCACTGAAGGATTCACGTTATGAAATCCTTATGAGAAATGTTGAAAAAACAACTGCCGATAAAATCTGGGAATACCTCAAAAAGCATAAAATCAATGCCATCGACTGCCAGTCATCATCAAAGAGATTTTATTCTCAGAATGAACTTGCAGCAGCAGTTATCGGACATCTTAATTTTGACGGACAGGGTATTTATGGTCTTGAGGCTTACTATGACGAATACCTTATGGGCGTTGACGGAAGAACTGTTTATGCAAGAGACCGTGACGGAAATGAAATTCCTTATGAGTATAAGCAGAGCTATGACGCACAGTCGGGAAATTCACTTGTTTTGAATCTTGATATTACAATCCAGCGTTATCTTGAAAAAGCACTTAACGACGCTGTTGATTTGAATAAGCCGAATGAACGTGCCTGCGGAATTATTATGAACTGTAATACAGGCGCAGTTCTTGCTATGGCTACTTCACCTGGATATGACCTTAATAATCCTGCTGAAATCTTTGACGAAAAAACTGCACTTGAACTTGCAGGTATCGCAAATGATGAGGAATATAATAAAGCAAAGCTCGAAGCGTGGAGCGTTCAGTGGAAAAACAAGGCTATCACAGAAATCTATAACCCGGGTTCTGTATTTAAGGTAATTACAGGCTCATCTGCACTTGAAGAGGGCGCAATCAACCTTACAGAAACCTTTGGCTGTACAACATCAATTACAGTTGCCGACAGAGAAATCGGCTGTTGGTCAACAAGACCACACGGTCAGCAGACCTTTGCTGAAGCTATGGTACATTCCTGTAACCCTGCATTCGTTCAGATTGGTCAGGCTATGGGCGCTGAAGATTTTTCCAAGTACTTCAAGGCTTACGGCTTTACTGAAAGAACAGGTATCGACCTTCCAAGTGAGGGAAACTCAATCTTTATGTCACTTGCAAATATGGGACCTGTTGAACTTGCGTCTTGTTCATTCGGACAGACAAATAAGGTTACACCTATCCAGATGATAACAGCTTATGCTGCTTGTATTAACGGGGGATATCTCCTTACACCACAGGTTGTTGATAAGATTATCGACAGCGATACAGGAAATGTTGTTAAGGATATTCAGCCTGTTGTAAAAAGACAGGTTATTTCCGAAGAAACTTCAAAAACAATGAGAGAAATTCTCGAAAATGTTGTTAATACAGAAACAGGCTCAAACTCATATATCAAGGGCTACCGTATCGGTGGTAAATCAGGTACTTCACAGAAAATCGACGTTGACGTAACCGGTAATACCTACGTTTCATCATACTGTGCTTTTGCACCTGCTGACGACCCTGAAATCATTATGCTTGTAATGGTTGACGACCCGACTGGCGACAGATATTACGGAAGCCAGGTTGCAGCACCTATCGTTACACAGGTTTTTGAAGAACTTCTCCCATATATGGGATACTTCCCGGAATATACAGAAGAAGAACTTAAACAGCTTTCTGTATCTGTTCCACTTGTTGAACTCCAGACAGTTGATACAGCAATTTCAACTCTTGAAGCTTCAGACCTTGAGGCAATTGTTATCGGAAACGGCTCAAAGGTTTATAAGCAGGTACCTGCTTCAGGAACAATTCCAAGAGGCTGTCAGATTGTTCTTTATACAGACGAAAATTACGAAGAGGAATATACAACCGTTCCGAATCTTTACGGACTTACACTCAGCCAGACAGAAGCCGCACTTTTTGAGGCAGGTCTTAACTATGAACCTACGGGAAGTGCAAGATATGAATCAGGTGCTGTCTGCTCATCACAGAATTATTTTGAAGGAAATCAGGTTCCTAAGGGAACGATAATTACAGTAGGCTTCACACAGAATGAGGCTTCATCACAGTAAAAAGGAGAGATATTTGTGCGCTTAAAGGAACTGCTTAGTGGTATATGTGAAACAGAAATTTCTGATTTTGAAGTAACAAAGCTTTGCTGGGATAATCGTAAGGAAATACCACACAATTCACTTTTTGTGTGTATTGAAGGAAAAACCTTTGACGCACATAGTGTTGCTCACCTTATGCTTGAAAAGGGCGCAGGCGCAGTTGTGACAAACCGTAGCCTCGGTCTTGACAGGGAAATAGTTGTAAAGGATACAAGAGAGGCACTTTCACTTCTTTGTGCAAACTGGTTTTTAAACCCACAGAAAAAACTCAAACTCATCGGAATTACAGGCACAAACGGAAAAACTACAACTGCCACAACCGTAAAAAGACTTCTCACAGCACACGGCTTTAAAACAGGCCTTATCGGTACCTGCGACGTGGAAATCGGTGACGAAATCTATGAGGGCGAGCGTTCAAATCCTACAACTCCTGAGCCTTATGAACTTTTTGAAATTTTCAGCTGTATGGCAGATAAAGGCTGTGAATACGCAGTAATGGAGGTTTCCTCACAGGGACTTGAACAAAAACGAGTTTTTGGCTGTGAATACGAGGTTGGCGTGTTTACAAATCTTACACAGGACCACCTTGACGTTCACGGAACTATGGAAAACTACTATCAGGCTAAGAAAATGCTTTTTGATATTTCAAAAATAAAGCTTTCAAACCTTGATGATGAGTGGGGCAACAGACTTTTTTTGGAAACAAAAGACGCTAATTCATTTTCTTCACAGAAAAAAGCCGATTACTACGCTGATAAAATCATACTTTCAGCTAACGGCTGTGAGTATTGTGTAAACCATAACAACGAAAAATATAACACATTCTTTAAAATGCCTGGCGAGTTTAACGTGAGTAATTCACTTGTTGCACTTGCTGTGTGCGATAAGCTTGGATTTTCTCTGGAAAAATCAGCCCAGCTTCTTAAAAACCTTGATGGCGTATGTGGAAGAGCAGAGGTTGTTTCAAAGGATGTTGACTTTACAGTTATAAGAGACTATGCACATAGCCCTGACGCTGTTGAAAAAATCCTTAAAGCAATCAGAGCAGTTTCAAAGGGCAGAGTAATTTGTCTTTTTGGCTGTGGCGGAAACAGAGATGCTAAAAAACGTCCGCTTATGGCAATTGCAGCTGCCGAAAACAGTGACTTCTGTATTGTTACTTCCGATAACCCACGAAACGAAGACCCTGAAATGATTATTTCTGATATTCTTGTGGGAATGGAAAACCAGACAACTCCTTATGTTAAAATCACAGACCGTAAGGAAGCTATACGCTATGCTTTGGAAAATGCAAAGACAGACGACGTTATAGCTATCGTTGGAAAAGGTCACGAGGATTATCAGATTTTAAAGGACGGAGTAAAAATCCACTTTGACGAAAAGGAAATTGTAGAAGAAATTCTGCTTGACATGAAAAACAGATAACGAGAGAAATATATGACACTTAATGAAATAGTAAGAGCGTGCAGGGGGAGCTTTGGCTATCCTGCAGAAATCGAAATAAATAAAATAACTACCTCCCTTGAAAAGGTAAATACGGGTGATGTTTTTATCTGCCTTACAGAGGACGAAAACACACCTGCTGACGCTTTTTCAAAGGGTGCAGTAGCTGTTGTGTGCAAAAAATCTGTCAAGGATGTAAAATGTATCATTGTTGATGATACAAGAGTGGCACTTTTGCAGATTGCCGAATTTTATAGGAAGAAATTCCCTGTAAAGCTTTTTGCCATTACAGGAAGTGTGGGCAAAACAACCGTTGCAATTATGCTTGATAAAATCCTTTCTCTTGACGGGGAAACCCTTTCTACAAAGGAAAACCACCACAACGAGATAGGACTTCCAACAACACTTTTTGAACTTTCTGAAAGCTGTAAAAACGCTGTTGTTGAAATGGGGCTTTCAGCTGAAAGCAATAGTATTTCTGCACTTTCAACAGTTGCCCAGCCTGATGTTTGCGTAATTACAAATATCGGGTATTCCCATTTTGAAACTACCCAGAGCCTTGAGGCTACACTTAAAGCAAAGCTTAAAGTCCTTGACGGTGCATCATATTCAGCACCTCTTGTGATAAATAAAGACGATAAGCTTTTAGCTACCCTTGACTTTTTTGGAATGAGAAAAATAATTACATATTCCACAAAGGATAAGACAGCTGATTTTTATGCTGAAAACGTAAAGACATCAGAGGAAAAACTCACCTTTAACGTAAATTACCCTGACGGAAAAATCAAAATCAGCTTAAACTGTATGGGCTATCATAATGTTAGTAACGCCCTTTGTGCTTTTGCAACAGCTTATAGCCAGGGAATTGACGCTGAAAAAATCGCAGAAGGACTTTCACAGTATATACCTGATAATTACAGACAGCAGTTTATAAAAACAAAATCCTGCCGTGTGCTTGCCGACCTTTCAAACTTTTCACCTGAGGCTGTCAGGGCTTCTGCTGAAATTATAAAGAATTGTAAAACAGGCGAAAACGGACGAAGAATTGCAGTTCTGTCGGATATGACCTCACTGGGTAAAAAATCCCAGTCACTTCATAAATCAGTGGGCGAAAGCCTTGAAAAAAGTAATATAGACCTGCTTTTCTGTATCGACGAAAGGGCAGAGGGATATATTCAGGGGGCAGTTAAAAAGGGACTCTGCGAGCAAAACGCAAGACTTTTTTCTGATAAGGAAGAGCTTAAAAAAGCCCTTAAGGAAACTGTCAGACCTGAGGACGTGGTGCTTTTAAAATGCAGAAGGGAATATACACCTTTTGAAATTTTAGAGGAGCTTGATAAATGATAATAAATTCAGTTGCTATTGCCTTGTCGCTGATTACAACGCTGTTTTTTGGCTGGGTGTTTATGATGCATTTCAGAAAGCAAAAAACAGGCGTAAAATCCCCGTTTATCCCCGACGGAAAAACACTTTCCGATAATAAAAAAACAATGGGCACAGCTTTTGCCTGCCTTTTGGGAAGTGCTGTAACTTTTTTTGCTACATCTTTTCTTTTTGAAAAAGGACAGCTTGTGTTTTCATTCTGCTGTGTTGTTTTTATAGCGTCAATGTGTTTTGTGGGGTTTAAAGACGACAGACAGCTTGACCTTATGGGAAAAAACGTCGGCGAAAAAACACAAAACCGACTTCTTGGAATAATGATTGTTTCACTGCTTTTTTGTGTGATTTCTTTGGCGTCGGGAATTGATACTGTGGTGACCTTGCCACTTTCAACTTCAAAAATCAGACTTTCAGGCGCTTTTGGACCAACGGTGGCATTATTCACATTGCTTGCCTGCGAGGGCGAAAGAGCAACAGGCAACAAAAATAATACCGAATATGTAAGAGCAATAATCAAGCTGACAGCACTGCTTGTGGTGTGTGCCTTTGAAGAAAAAACACACCTTATGCTTTTGCCGTCAATTTATATAGGCGCACTTGCAGGTGGAATTTTCTGGACGGATTTCAAAAAGGTTTTGAAAATCGGTTTTTCAGATAAATATATCATAACAGCTATGGTTATTTCTGCCTGTATAGCTACACAAAATGAGGGAATGGCGATTTTTCTTTTTGCATTTGAAATACTCTGCCTTCTTTCAAAGCCTGTTGATATGCTTGGGTATAAGATTTCAAAAAAGCATATTTTCAACAGACTCCCCGTTGATGAGCATTTAAAAAGTGCAAAGCTTTCAGACCTTAAAATAAAAATTTTCTATTCTACAATAACCTTGCTTTTTGCAGTATCTGCAACAGCAATAAGAATAATTCTATTAAAGACACAATGACGAAAGGAGGGCTGTTATGTCCGGAGATTATTCAAGAAACAGAACAACTTCATCGGGAAACAGACAGCCGGTAAAGAGAAATAATCCTAAATATGTAAGTCAGCAGGACGTTAAGAGGGCTACTACACGAAAAGCGACATCTACAAGAATTAAACATACAAAGCCAAAGAAGGAGCTTTCACACGCACCTGCACGAAAGAAATTCTATTTCTTCGGCCACGACGGAAACCTTGATATGGGACTTTTCTCCATTGTGCTTATCCTTCTTGTTGTAGGGGTAATTATGATGTTTTCAGCAAGCTACTTCTGGGCGCTTGATGAATTTAACGACGGTTACTATTACCTTAAAAGACAGATGGCTTTTGCAGTAGGCGGACTTATCCTTATGTCGTGGATTTCCACCGTCGACTATCACTTTTTACAGAATACCAAAATAGCGTATATTTCATTTGCGCTGATTTATGGACTTAATCTGATAACAGCCGTGGCAGGTGTCGAGGTAGCCGGTGCAAGAAGATGGATTGTATTCTTCGGAATGTTCAGCTTCCAGCCGTCAGAACTTCTGAAAATTTCATTTATTATAGTTATGGCATACCTTCTTGCAGCTAACTATCCGTACTTTAAAAAATGGAGATACTCACTTCTGCCTTGTGGAGTAATGATAGGTCTTGTTTGCCTGATGATGGCAGGTCAGCGACATATGTCGGCACTTCTCATTTTTGTAGCACTTGGCGTACTTCTTATGTTTTTCGGAGGCGTCGAAAAAAAGCATATGGCTATACTTGTGGGAATTTTCGGTGCAGGACTTGTTTTGTTGCTTGGGTATAAAATGATAACCTCCACAGGCGAAAGCGCAGGCTTTGGCTATATCACAACCCGTTTCAAAGCGTGGCAGCACCCTGAATCAGATATTCGTGACACCACAAACCAGATTTGGAACAGCCTTCTTGCAATCGGCTCAGGTGGAGTTATGGGCGTAGGTCTCGGGGAATCAAAACAGAAATTCCTGTGGCTTTCAGAAGCACAGAACGACTTCGTTTTTGCTATCGTTTGTGAAGAACTCGGCTTTATCGGAGCATCAATAGTAATCCTTTTGTTTGTAGCATTTATCTGGCGTGGAATATCAGTTGCGTCAAAAGCACCTGACCGTTTCGGAATGTTACTTTCAGCAGGTATTACAATGCATATCGGACTTCAGGCACTGCTTAATATCGCAGTAGCTACAAATACAATTCCTAATACGGGAATTTCACTGCCGTTTTTCAGCTACGGTGGTACTGCACTTCTTATGCAGCTTTGTGAAATCGGAGTTCTGCTCTCCGTTTCAAGAAAAACAACCCACGACGAATAACTTATGAAAGAAGAAATGTTATGTTAAAAGTACTTCTCGCAGGTGGCGGCACTGCCGGTCACGTAAACCCTGCACTTGCTATTGCAGAGATAATTAAGGAACACCACCCTGACGCTGAATTTTTGTTTGCAGGAACTCCTTTCGGAATTGAGGCAGACCTTATTCCAAAGGCAGGCTATAACTTTGCACCAATTAAAATCAGAGGCTTTCAGCGCCAGATAAATCTTGAAAATATCGTGAGAAATTTTCAGGCTGTGGGCTACCTTGCTATGTCAGGAAGCAGAGCAAAAAAGATTATCAAGGATTTTTCACCTGACCTTGTAATAGGCACAGGAGGATACGTCAGCGGACCTGTCGTGAGAAAGGCTGCTAAAATGGGAATTAAAACAGCCATTCACGAGGCTAATGCTTTTGCAGGAGTTACAACAAAGCTTCTTTCAAAGGATGTTGACAAAATTATGCTTACAGTCAGGGAAACAAAAAATCTTGACGAAAGTGTAAAGGATAAGACTACTGTAACAGGACTTCCTGTAAGAAAGGCTTTTGCCACAGTTTCAAAAAGCGAAGCAAGAAAACAGCTTGGTATTCCTGAAAACGCAACAGTTATTCTTTCAGCAGGCGGAAGCCTTGGCGCAAG
>JAFTNX010000087.1 GCA_017451665.1 Oscillospiraceae bacterium
ATGAAAAATACCAGACGGAAAATAAACTTCACAGAACAAAGGCTACCGAGTGGCATAGAATTGCACTTGTGGTTGAGGCTTGTGGTGGGAATGCCGAAGATTTTAACGGAGTAAACCTCATAGCTGACGGAATTTATAACTTCGACCTTGATAAACAGGGGATAAATGCCTACCTCTGGGGGCTTATAACCTTGTCAGCAGACGAATATGCCCTGCCTGAAAATCCACTTAACACAAAGGAAACCATTATCAAAAAAATATGTGAATATCAGCTTTCTGACGGTGGCTTTGCACTTAGTGGTGAAAAGGGTGACGTTGACGTTACATCTGTTGCGATAATTGCCCTTTCGCCTTATAAATCCGAAAAAAATGTGGCAGACACAATTGATAAGGCTGTGGAATTTTTAAAGAAAAACCAGCTTTCTGATGGTGGATTTGAAAGCTACGGAGTAAAAAACTGTGAAAGCGCCTGTCAGGCACTTATTGCATTTGACGCTGTGGGGGAAGATTATGAAAGCATTCTTTCAGATATTCTGACCTATAAAACCGATAATGGCTTTTCACATCTTAAAGACGGGGAAATGAATTACCTTGCAACACAGCAGGCACTTTTGGCTTTTGGTGCAGTAGAAAAAAGTGATTATCTCTATGATTTTTCAAATAACAACGAAGATATTGTAGCTGACGGTGAAGAAAAAACTGACATTTCTCAAGCTGACAGAGATGTTATAAAAGGCTTTTCTGAAAAGGTAAATGCGTCAGATATTCACACCATAAAAAGACTTTTGCAGACGGTGGAAAGCGTAAACCCCGATGATAAATTTGTGCTTAAAACTGTTCTTGAAATGGCACTTTCTGACGCAGAAAAAATTCAGAAAAAAATTGATTACATAAATAAAAATACTACCATGATTTCAAAAAACGGAGTAAAAATTTCTCACAAAAAAACTATAAACAAGCTGATAGCTGACTATGAAAAGCTTTCGGACAGCGACAAAGAGCTTGTTTCAGATTATGATGAACTATTAAAATTAAAGGCAGAGGCCGACACACTTTTGAGAAAATACATAATTTCAGCTGTTGTAATTGTGGTAATTATTTTGTGTGTTATCTATCTTTTAGTAAGAAGAAAATTGCGTAAAACCGAAGAATAAGTAAAGGAGGCACGGCTTTGAAAAAGGATTTGCTTGTGGTTTTCTTTGTCGTGCTTGCAGTAGCTGTGCTGATAATGGGAACCGAGTTTCAGTCGGTGGAGGAGTATTATCTCACCCACGCCGACGAAATAACCGAGGACAGTGATACGGTTTACTTTTCAATTAACTGCGAAAATGCAGTTTCAAGCGGGAAACTGTCTGAGTCCCAGCTTAAAGAATTAAATAACGGGGAAATTCTCAAGGAAAAAGAGTATGTTCTTCTTGATGGTGAATCGGTTTTTGATATGCTCAAAAGAGTCTGCCGATTTGAAAAAATCCATATGGAATATCAGGGTGCTGATAAAAATATCTACAACAGCGCCTACGTTCAGGGGATAAATTATCTTTATGAATTTGATTGTGGGGAAACCTCCGGCTGGATTTTTCTTGTAAATGGCAAGCAGACCGACACTTCCTGTGGAAAATATAAGCTTCAGGACGGCGACAAAGTCGAGTGGGTTTATTCCCTTGATGCCGGAAAGGAGTTTTTGAAATGAACAGATTTTTAAAAACTCACCCTGTTTCAATGCTTGTGTATTTTATTTCAGTAATCGGAATTTCTATGGTTTGTAAAAGCCCGATAATTCAGCTTATTTCTCTTTTCGGTGCAGCTTCTTATGCTGTGTGGCTTACAAAGGGCAGGGAATTTTTATCACAGCTTGCGTTTTTTGTAACCCTGTTTTTGCTTATAAGCGTTACAAATCCGCTTTTTGTCCACAACGGAAAAACCCCACTTTTCTTTATGAATGGCAATCCAGTAACCCTTGAGGCTGTTATTTGTGGTATGTCAATTGCAGTTGTGATTATTTCGGTAATACTTTGGTTTTCCTGTATGACAAGAGTGATGACTTCCGATAAATTCTATTTTATTTTTTCAAGAATTTCACCTAAGCTCGCACTTGTTTTTTCAATGGCGCTGAATTTCATTCCAAAGCTTAAAAAAAGCTATAAGGATACCGAAAAGGCCCATAAAACGCTGGGAATTTATTCAACCGACAGCAGAGTTGACCGACTGAAATTAAAGCTTAAAACTATGTCGTCGGTGGTTTCTCAATCGGCAGAAAACAGTATTGAAACCTCTGCATCTATGAATGCACGAGGCTATGGCGACAAAAAGCGTACAAGCTGTTTTGTAAAGAAATTCACAGCTTTTGATTTTTTTGTGATGGTAATTTCATTAGCTGTTTTTACAGCTGAAATCATTTTTATGCTTAATAAAACACTCGCCTTTGAATTTTATCCGACTTTTAGTAAAATAACAATTGAAATAAATGGCGTGATAGCTTATTCAGGCTGTTTTGTGCTTTGCTTTTTGCCTGTGATTATTGAAATAACGGAGAGTTTAAAATGGAAATATTTCGTGTCAAAAATCTGAGTTTTTCATATCCGGAAGCCGACAAAAAGGCTCTTGATGATGTGAGCTTTTCAGTTAATAGTGGTGAATTTATAACCCTCTGTGGTAAAAGTGGCAGTTCAAAAACTACTCTATTAAAGCTTTTGAAACCTCAGCTTTCACCAAAAGGGGATAAAAACGGAGAAATCCTCTATAAAGGCAATGACCTTTACACCACTGAAAACGCCGTAACTGCCACAAAAATCGGCTATGTTATGCAGAATACAGAAACCCAGATTGTGTGCGATACAGTGATTAAGGAGCTTGCTTTCGGACTTGAAAATATGGGTGCAAATCCCTTTGAAATCAAAAGAAGAATAGCTGAAATTTCAGCCTTTTTTGGAATTGAGGAATGGGTTTTAAAGAATACCAACGAGCTTTCAGGAGGACAAAAGCAGATTGTCAGCTTGGCGTCAGTTCTTGTTATGAATCCCGAAGTGATTATTCTCGACGAGCCTACATCACAGCTTGACCCTGTTGCAACGGATACTTTTTTCAGCCTGCTTGAAAAAATCAATCGTCAGTTCGGAATAACAATTATACTTTCCGAGCATAACCTTGAACAGTGCTTTCCTATGTCGGACAGAGTGATTTTTCTTGACGAGGGGAAGATTGTCTGCGACGATACACCAAAAAACGCATGCAGAAAAATTTTGAAAACCGATATGAAAAAAGCACTTCCGTCGGCAACAAGAATTTTTGAAAATGAAAATAATCTTCCTATAAGCGTCAGGGAGGGCAGAGAAATTATCCTTGACGGCTATGAAAAAACAACCTGCCCGATAGTTGAAAAACAAAATGATAACGAAGAAATTATTTCCTTGAAGGATGTGTGGTTTCGCTATGAAAAGAACGGCAAGGACGTCCTTAAAGGCCTTGATTTGTCAGTTAAAAAAGGCGAAATACTTGCAATTCTCGGCTCAAATGGTAGTGGAAAGACCACTCTTTTAAATGTAATTTCAAAGCTTAGAAAAGCCTATAAAGGCTCTGTAAAGCTGAAAAATACGGCAATTTCAAGCTATAAAGGTAATTCCCTTTACAGAGGAATTGTAGGATTTTTGCCACAAAATCCAAAAACTGTGTTTTCAAATGACACTGTGCGAGAGGATTTTCTTGAAAGCTGTAAGGCACTTTCAAAAGATGAGAGTGTAATTGACGAGATTTCCAAGAAGCTTTCAATTTCACACCTTCTTGACAGACATCCTTTTGACCTTTCAGGAGGGGAAATACAGAAATGCGCTTTGGGCAGGGTGATGATTTCAAATCCTGAAATTCTCCTTCTTGATGAACCTACAAAAGGCCTTGACGCTTTTTATAAATCTGAACTTTCAGAAATTTTCACGAAGCTTTCAGAAGAAGGGAAAACTATTCTGATAGTTACCCACGATTTGGAATTTTCAGCCAACACAGCCCATAGCTGTGCTATGCTTTTTGACGGGGAAATTGTTTGTAAGGATACCCCACAGAAATTCTTTTATGAGAATTATTTTTATACAACTTCCTGCGCAAGTATAGCAAAAGATGTTGTAAAAAATGCAGTAACCGTATCGCAGGTTACTGAAAATCTAAGAAAAAATTAAGAAAGGAACGGCGTTATGAAAAAACTTATAATCACTATCATTTCGGCTGTGATACTTCTCATAATCGCCGTATTTTCGGTAGTTTTAACAGAGGGTAAAGGCTTTTTACTTGCCACTATCTGTGGCACTCTTACCTGCTGTCTGCCGTTCTTTTTTACCTTTGAAAACAAAAAAACCACCACAAGCTACCTTGTTCTTGTGGCAGTAATGACAGCACTTTCAGTTACAGGAAGATTTCTCTTTGCTCCTGTACCGTTTTTCAAACCTGTTTCTGCAATGGTAATCCTGACTGCACTTTCACTTGGTGGTCAGGCAGGCTTTGTGACGGGTGCTATGTCGGCAGTTGTTTCAAACTTTTACTTCGGTCAAGGTCCTTGGACGCCTTTTCAGATGCTGACTTGGGGACTTATAGGATTTTTCGCAGGAATTTTAAGCAAAAAGCTATCGAAAAATTTAATTCTTCTGTCACTTTACGGGGCACTTTCAGGACTTTTCTACTCACTTGTAATGGATAGCTTCACGGTGCTTTTTATTGACGGTGCTGTGAATTTTAAGAGATATTCTGCACTTGTTGTAACTTCACTTCCGATAACTTTGTGCTATGTGGTGTC
>JAFTNX010000088.1 GCA_017451665.1 Oscillospiraceae bacterium
ACTCAGATTGACCTTACAAAGCTTTTTGATAAGGGATTTTCAACAGGTCACGGACATCTGAGAACACCTAATAATATCATCAGCTATTCAGCACTTGCTTGTATTGCTATCCAGTCAAACCAGAACGACCAGCACGGTGGTCAGTCAATTCCTAAGTTTGACTACGATATGGCTAAGGGTGTTGCAAAGAGCTTTGTTCAGAATTACGTTGCTAACGTTCACAGAGCACTTAATATCCTCGCAGGCGTTGAAAATTCACAGGAAATCGCTAAGGAAATCTCAAAGAAGATTAAGGAAGAAAAGGGAATTGTTCCTACACTTGCTAACGATAACGGATATTCTGAAGCAGAAGCTGAGCTTCTCAAGGAATATACAGACGCTGATACAGTAGCAAAAATTCAGAAGTTTGCTTATGAAACTGCTGAAAAGGAAACTGACAGGGCTACATATCAGGCTATGGAAGCTCTTATTCATAACCTCAACACTATGAATTCAAGAGCTGGTGCACAGACACCATTCAGCTCAATCAACTACGGTATGGATACTTCAACAGAAGGTAGAATGGTTATCAAGAACGTTCTTCTCGCTCAGGAAGCTGGTCTTGGAAATGGCGAAACACCAATCTTCCCAATCCATATCTTTAAGGTTAAGGAAGGTATCAACTACAATCCTACTGACCCTAACTACGACCTCTTCAAGCTTGCTTGCAGAGTTTCTGCAAAGAGACTTTTCCCTAACTTCTCATTTGTTGACGCACCTTATAACCTCCAGTATTATAAGGAAGGAAATCCTGATACTGAAATCGCTTATATGGGCTGTCGTACAAGAGTTATCGGAAATAACCACGATAAGGATAGAGAAATCGTAACAGGCAGAGGTAACCTTTCATTTACATCAATTAACCTCCCACGTCTTGCTATCAACGCAAAGGGAAATGTAGGGGCATTCTTTGATGCACTTGACGAAATGATGGACCTCTGTATCGAACAGCTTATGCATAGATTTAAAATCCAGTCAACCAAGAAGGTTAAGAACTACCCATTCCTTATGGGACAGGGCGTTTGGATTGATTCTGAAAAGCTTTCAATCAACGATGAAGTTGGCGAAGTATTGAAGCACGGTACACTTTCAGTAGGCTTTATCGGACTTGCTGAATGTCTTAAATCTCTTATCGGCAAGCACCACGGCGAAAGCGATGAGGCTAGGGAGCTTGGTATAGAAATCGTTACCCGTATGAGAGAAAGAATGGAAGAAGAATGTAAGAGAACAGGTCTTAACTTCTCACTTCTTGCTACACCTGCTGAAGGACTTTCAGGCAGATTTGTAAGAATGGACAAGGAACGCTATGGCGAAATCGCAGGCGTTACAGACAAGGACTACTATACAAACTCATTCCACGTGCCTGTTTACTACCCAATCAGCGCATTTGAAAAGATTAAGATTGAAGGCCCTTACCACGCACTTACAAATGCAGGTCATATCAGCTATATCGAGCTTGACGGTGACCCTTCAACAAACATTGCAGCTTTTGAAAAGATTGTTCGTTGTATGAAGGAAAACGGTATCGGCTACGGTGCTATCAACCACCCTGTTGACAGAGACCCTGTTTGTGGATACACAGGTATTATCGAAGACAAGTGCCCTATGTGTGGAAGAAGCGAAGCTGACCACCAGAGAGGATTCGAGAGAATCAGAAGAATTACCGGCTATCTTGTTGGAACAATTGACAGATTCAACAACGCTAAGAGAGCTGAAGTAGGCGACAGAGTTAAGCACGACGTTTAATTGAAAAATCAAAACTGCCATAGTTAAGCTGTGGCAGTTTTTTGTACAGGAGAATGCATATGGAATTAAGAATTGCAGGGACTGTGAACGACTCAATCGTTGACGGACCTGGTTTTAGATTTACAATTTTTACTCAGGGTTGCCCTCATCACTGTAAGGGTTGCCACAATCCTCATACCCACGATTTTAACGGTGGGGAAATCTCAACTACCGAGGAAATTCTCGAAAAGATTTTCAAAAATCCACTTCTTGACGGGGTGACTTTAAGCGGTGGAGAACCTTTTTGTCAGGCGAAACCACTTATCGAAATCGCCAGAGCAGTCAGGGAAAATGGAATGAATGTCATAGCCTATACGGGATATACTTTTGAGTATTTAAAGGAGAATGCCGACGGTGAAAATGGCTGGGGAGAGCTTTTAGAATTGACAGATTTTCTTGTTGACGGGAAGTTTGAAATTGAAAAGCGTAGCTTGGCACTTCATTTTCGTGGTAGCTCAAACCAGCGTATAATCGACGTTCAGCAAACTCTCAAATCTGGTGAAATCACACAGGTGGAGTGGTGAAACCCTGACAATTGACAAAAAACAAATCCTACTTTACAGCCATTGTAAGGTAGGATTTTTATAATTCTTTGTAATATGATTTGTTGTTTGTAAGCCCTAAAATGTAATCAACATTTGTTTTGTGAAATTCAGCGAGGGAGAGGAGGATATCGGTAGGAATGTCACGCTGACCTAATTCATAATTACTGTAAACCTGTTGAGAGCAGTTTAAAATCTTAGCCATATCCTTTTGTTTTAAATCTGCATCTTCACGCAAATCTCTTATTCTGCTA
>JAFTNX010000089.1 GCA_017451665.1 Oscillospiraceae bacterium
TTGAGCTTACTGTAAGAAGAATGTCAGCAGTCTTGTCAATGATAACTGGTGTGTTTCCGGCACCTACACCAAGTGCAGGCTTACCACTTGAATAAGCAGCCTTAACCATTCCAGGACCACCTGTTGCGAGAATGATGTCTGATTCCTTCATAACTGTGTTAGTCATATCAAGTGATGGAACATCAATCCAGCTGATAATTCCTTCAGGAGCACCAGCCTGAACAGCAGCTTCAAGAACAAGCTTTGCAGCAGCAATTGTTGAATTCTTAGCTCTTGGGTGTGGGCTGATGATGATAGCATTTCTTGTTTTAAGTGCAATAAGACACTTGAAAATAGCAGTAGATGTTGGGTTTGTTGTAGGGATTACAGCAGCGATAACGCCGATAGGTTCAGCAATCTTGATTGTGCCGAAAGCCTCATCTCTTTCGATAATTCCACAAGTCTTTGTATCCTTGTATGCGTTGTAGATGTACTCAGCTGCGTAGTTATTCTTGATAACCTTGTCTTCGACAACACCCATGCCTGTTTCTTCAACAGCAATCTTAGCGAGTGGGATTCTTGCCTTGTTAGCAGCGATAGCAGCAGCCTTGAAAATCTTGTCAACCTGTTCCTGTGTGTAGGTAGCAAAAATCTTCTGTGCTTCCTTCATTTCACCAAGCTTTTTCTGAAGTGCGTCAACGGTATCAACAATTGTGATTTTTTCATTACCGTTCATAAATAAACCTCCAATATACTCAAATGTTTGATAGGGTAATATATTACCCGAATTATATACTTTACTGTCTATATTATATACGTTTGTTATTTTTTTGTCAATCTTTTAAAATAACAACTTTTTATATTATTTTACCCACTTTGTTGTTTATGTTTCACAAAGTCAAAATAATAGTTTTGTTAAGATGTTACAAAGGGTTAAATTCGACAACAATTCATATTTTGAACAATTTTATTTGTAAGTGTGTACTTATGATTAAATTTAGCGTTTTGCATAAAAAACTATTGACTATTTTGAATGTTTGTAGTATTATATGTATAAAGATAAAGAATTCTTAATATTTTTGATATGATTTAGAAAAGGAGGCTTTCATATGGAGCTTAAAAATTTAATTGCCAGAAGTGAAGACGTTGAGGTTTATGCAAACGACGGTGTTGCAATAAAAGTTTTCAATAATCCTGCACATAAGGAAAAATGTCTTTATGAAGCACTGACACAGGCAAGAGTTGAAACTACACTTGTAAACTCTTGGGTAAAAATGCCATCAGTTAAGGAAGTAGGCGTTCTCCCGGACGGAAGATGGGCTATTTCAATGGACCATATCGAGGGTAAGACAATGGCTCAGCTTATGAAAGAAGAGCCTTCTAAAGTTGACCTTTATCTTGATAAGCTTGTTGAAATCCAGATGGAACTTCACCAGCAGTATATGCCACTTTTAAGTAAGCTGAAGGATAAAATGTCAAGACAGATTAAATCACTTGCTGCTATTGATGAAATAAAGAAGTATGAGCTTCTCACAAGACTTGATTCAATGCCAAAGCATATTAAACTTTGTCACGGAAATCTTTCACCAGAGAACATTATTCTCAATGATGACGGAGTTTATGTAATTGACTGGATTGCTGCAAGACAGGGAAATGCATCTGCTGACTCTGCAAGAACATATTTGCTTCTTTGCCTCGAACAGCCTGAAATTGCTGACAAGTATCTTGATAAATTCTGCCTTGCAAGTACAACTTCAAAGAGATATGTTCAGGCGTGGTTGCCGATTGTTGCTGCTGCACAGCTTATCAAGGGTAAGCCTGAGGAAAAAGAACTTCTTATGAAGTGGATTGACGTTGTTGATTATGAATAATTATAAATTACACCTGCAATTTTAAAGTTGCAGGTGTTTTTACTTGATTATTTTTTAAAAATAGTATATAATAACGTTAGCTTTTTAAAAAAGGAATGTTATTATGCAAAGAATTTTAGGTTATCTTCGTAAAGCGATACAGGATTATAATATGATACAGGACGGCGACAGAATAGCTGTTGGCGTTTCTGGTGGTAAGGACAGCCTTGTTCTTCTTAAAGGGCTTGTGCTTTTAAAACGCTTTATCGGTATCGATTATGAGGTAATTGCAGTTACTCTTGACCCTTGCTTTGGTGGGGTTGAAACTGATTATACTTATGTTTCACAGCTTTGTGAAGAGCTTGGAATTGAATACATATTAAAAAGAACAAACATAGGACAGGTTGTTTTTGACGTGAGAAAAGAAACTCACCCTTGCTCACTGTGTGCAAAAATGAGAAGAGGTGCGCTTCACGAAACTGCAAAAGAGCTTAATTGTAATAAGCTTGCCCTTGGTCATAATCAGGACGACGTTGTTGAAACCTTTATGATGAATTTATTTATTGAGGGAAGAATTTTTGTTTTTGCACCTGTAAGTTATCTTTCAAGAAGAGATTTGACAGTTATAAGACCTCTTGCACTTGCACCTGAAAAGGAAATCAGAACTGCTGCAAACAGAAATGGTCTTAATATTGTAAAATCAAAATGCCCGGTTGACGGTCATACCAAGCGTGAAGAAACCAAAAATGCGTTATCCGAACAGGAAAAACTTGATAAAGGCTTTAAGGAAAGAATTTTCGGGGCTATCAAACGTTTTGACCTTGAAGGCTGGGGAAACGAAGAAACAAGAGCTAAAAAGAAAGAAAAACAATAATAGGAGTATGTATGGCGTTTTTTAATCAGACTTATGGTGGTGTGCCACCTTTTGCTAATCAGCCGTTTAATGGCGGATATTCAAATCTGAATATTATGAAAATTGATAACGGCTGCGCTTATTTTGTGGCACTTGCACCACTTTTCAGCCTTTTTCTTGAAGGTATAGCAGGTGACAGGATTGCAGCTATAATTTTGTGGGTGTTCACCTACATTCTGTGCGTGCTTGTTTGTAAATATGATAAGGATAAAGTGCTTTCACGTTGTTACGATACGGAATGCCTTAAAAACCTGATTTTCATTCCTATCGCATACCTTGCTATAAGAGGCACTAAGGTTACAAGACAGGGTGGCAATTGTGTGGCATTGTGTGTCGCTGCACTTCTGATTGCGATTATGAGAAATGGTTTTGTTTCTTACGCTATGACAAGCGATGAGAATTTTATTATTACAATCAAGGAAGCTTCATATTCTGAATTTGTAAATCCTGATGAAATTGACAACTATTTAAATCCAAGTGTTAAGGAAGTAATCGAAGCAAATATTACGACACCACGTTGGTATTGTGAAACAGTTGATAATTACTCTACGGTTACAGTTACGGGGGAAATGGTTATAGCGGGAAATAATGTGCCTGTTTCAATTGATTTCGGAATGTGGTATGACGGATATAAATTTGAGGGAATTGACATTTGTAATGTAAAACTTGGTGAAAATTCTCTTGATGAAAATAACGCAAAAAATCTTTTTTATGATATGTATTTCATATATTACGATAGTATTGAAACTGATAATAATTATGTTAGTGCATAAATTTTGCCGTACAGATTTGACAATTTGTACGGCTTTTGCTTTAAAACAGGGTGTTTCATTGGTTTTTTATACAAAAATCAAAAAATGAAATGATTTGCGAGAAATCGAGAAAAACGGAGAGAATTAAAGAGAAATCAAGCGTTTGAGGGATATAAATTAAAAATTCGGCATTTTGGCTATTGACAATTACTTTTTAATACTGTATAATTTCAAATGTTGCGAGTCCACAGGAGAGTTGCACCTGAGGACAATTTTATGTTTAATTTGAATGGAGGAAACATTATGTCAACTTATATGCCTAAGGCTGGCGATATTACTCGCAAGTGGTATATTTTGGATGCTGAGGGACAGTCTCTCGGTAGAGTAGCTGCTATGGCTGCACACATTCTTCGTGGAAAGCATAAGCCAACTTATGCACCACACGCTGATTGCGGAGACCACGTAATCATCATCAA
>JAFTNX010000090.1 GCA_017451665.1 Oscillospiraceae bacterium
AACGGATAATAGTTTATAATAAATTATTTACATTGTACCACAAAATCTATGTAAAATCAAGGTTTCTGCGTGCTTTTTTTGTGCACAATTCACTGTTTTTACATTTTTTAATTCTGTTTCTACGAAAAACCCCCACAATTCAAAACTGTGGGGGATTTGTTACACTATCTGTTCTATATAATAATCAAGAAGTTCAAAAATCCAGTCTTTAAGATTGCTGAATTTAAAACCCATTTTTTCTGCCTTATCTGTATTTATACTATACTCGCATTCGCCATTGAATGGGGCGTTTTCTCCGTCGGGAGTGATTATCCCTTTGCAACCTGTCTTCTGATTAACGTATTCCATAATCTCTGCAAGAGAAATTGTTCCGTGAGAACTACCATTTACAGCACCCGAGAAGTCATTCTCTGTAATAAACGCAAGGAATTTTCCTGCCTCATCTGAAGAAATGTACCCCATTTGCAAATCGGCATTGTCGATATTCATCGGCACGCCCTTAATTATATGGTCCACATAAAAACGCAGTCTATTAGTATAATCGTCCATTCCAAGAACAACAGGATAACGCACGGCTGTCCAGTTTACGTTTTGGTAGACTTTAGAAAGTGCAATCTCAGCCTGCCTTTTGATGTCACTGTAAGAAAAATCGCCTCTGTCACACCACACAAGCTCTTTTCCTCTGCCGTCGTAATCTTCCTCAACCGTGTTTAATGTTTTAGGGTTGTACACAGCAGTTGTTGACATATAGATGTATCGGTCGCAGTCGAGAACTTCCAAAATATTTTTAATATCATTTGAGCAATACGCAATCTTATCTATAACCACATCATAATGCTTGTGGGCAAAAGCTTTTCTTATGCTGTCGCAGTCACTACGGTTGAAAATAATACGTTTAACCTTGTTACCAAAATGGTCAGGTGTTATTCCTCGTGTCGCAATTGTAACATCATGACCTCGATTTACAAGCTCCTCTACCATCTGAATGCCGAAAAAACGTGTTCCACCAATAACAAGAATATTCATATCACTATCCCCCTCACACAAACCTCTTGAAGAATTCGCACTGTTTGTCGTTGCTGATTTTTGCCTCATAAAGCCTGCTGTCAACGTGGAAATCGTGGCCTATTTCCGGGCGGTCAATGTCCCCATAAATCTCAATTTCACAAGGCACGCCCATTTTTGTGAGAAAATCATACATAGGCTGTGCGCAAGGAAGAAGAAAATCGCATTTTGTGCTGACAATATGCGACGGAGGGTAGTGGGAATTCATATATTTAAGTGCGTCAACCCTCTCAACAAGGTCGTCGTCAGGGATTTTATCCGTACAATCAATGTATTCCAGAAAAACCTCGTCGTTTCTTTCAAGCGCCATAGCACGCCCGTCGTATGTGCCACAGTTTAAGCCAAGCGCCTTTACTGTTACATTCGCAACCTCAAAATCAAAAAGCTCTGCGAATTTTTCATTTGTGAGAATTGTGGCAAAATGACTTACCAGCTGTCCTCCTGCCGAATCCCCCACAAGAACAAGCCTGTCCTTGTCGATAAAGTATTCTGCACCGTGATTTTCTATGAATTTCAAAGCGTTATTTATGTCAATAACTGCCCCCGGAAAGCGTGTTTCAGGCGCTACACGGTAGTTTATGTTCACAACTACAAAACCCCTTTGTGCAAGCCCCATGCAGTAATACTGATAAATTTCCTTGTTGCCGTAAACCCAGCCCCCACCGTGAATATTCACAATAGTCGGCTGAATGGTTTCTGTGCCCTTCGGAACGTAAATGTCAAGAAGATTATCAACCCCGTGAACGCCGTAGGAGAGGTTGTCGTAGCGCATTATGTCGTCAGGTGTTTTAAGGCCTGCGTCACGCTTGGCGTCCCCCAAAGCCCAGTTTGTTCTCAATTCCTGAATATATCTGCTGATTTCCATAATACTACCTCCGAACATTTTTTATTATTATACCACACCCACCCCGAAAATTCAACAAACAAAAAGCCGTACTGGTAAAGTGAGTGGTCATAAAGAAGTATTACACGGACTTATTGAGAAAAACCCTTTTGAAAAAGGGTTATTTCTCAAACTCTTTTCCTAAAACTTTAGTATTAAATTTGAGCCTGATAGGGTTAATCCTATCAGGCTCAAATCAGTATTAAAGTCTTTGGAATAGGGGATATATCTATCTTCGATAGCTATGGGGGACAACCTTTCTTCAGAAAGGTTTCTCCCCGATAAATTCATATAATATACTTCTATATGGCTACCCACCTTAGCATAGACGGGTTATCATTATTCAAGAGTTTCTTTAAAAACCTTTTTCAAAACATCAGCAGGGACGTCCTGATTTACATAAATCTGCAACATTCCTTTTGGTGTGATTTTATAACCCGTAAGTTCGTCCTTGTGGGCTGTTATCCCCTGCGCCTCCACGTTGATGTGGTCTTTAAAAGGTATCAGTCTTACAAATGCGTCCCCCACATAGAAACTTGGAATTTTCGCCCAGAGAGTTTCCGAAATATCACAATCTACGCTTTCATATATCAGCCTGCGCAGGATTTCAAACAGAATAACAACGTTCTCAGGGTATTTTTTGAGATGAATTTTTATCTGCTCGTTCATAAAAGCCTCCGTTTTAAAATCACTCTGAATTATCTCTTTTTATAAACTACAAGTTCAGGATTTTTTCCGTTTTCTTCGTATGTGCACACAAGAATAAACTCCATATTTGCACAAATTCCAAAGCATCTTCCACCAAATTCACTTTCAATCTCATTCCCAAGATATGTAGCGTTGTCGTCAAGGTATTTTACGGTTTTTCCGTTTGGAAGTGGGTATTCCATATTGACATAACTGCCCACAAGTGCATTGAGCTTTTCAAGCTTTGGCATTCCCTCAATATTCAAAGCGTTTATTTCATCAATAAGCTGTTTTTTGAATTGCTCAAAAGCTTTGTTTCCACCAAGCTCCTCATAGCGTTTCCAGTAGTCAAGTTGTGGCAGGGTAGCTTTGAGGTATTCACGGACAGCCTCCTCTGAATGCTCCTCGCTGACCATATTTTTAACGCAGATTTCAATCAAATCGTCCATATCGCTGTACATATATTCCCCGTCAGCATAACACCATTTGCAGTATTCCTCGTTGAAGTCACCGTCTTTTTCACGACTTGTGACAGCGTCCTCAAGGGGCATTCCACAGCACTGACAAATCAGCTGTCTTGGAGAACCCAGAAGTGTGTTGATTGAAACATCAAAAAGCTTTGACAGAAGCTTCAGGGTTTCTGTATTCGGAATGGTTTCGCCATTTTCCCAGCGTGAAACTGCCTGACGTGTTACAAAAACCTTTTCTGCAAGCTCGTCCTGTGACAGTTTGTTTTTTGTGCGAAGCTGGTGTATGATTTCTTTTGTTTCCATATTCTCACCTCAATGACAGTATACCACACACGAATTTTTCAATCAAGCAACTTGCTGTTGCTGTTTTCCCTCACAACACCTTTTCGTTTGCGTGGGCGTAGTGAATGATTTTCGGGGCGTGATTTAAAACATTCTCCCAGTCGGTTTTAAGCCTGACATTTTCCTCATAGCCTTCAAGATATTCAAAAGGCTCCAAGTCCCCCACAAAACATTCCCCGCTGTCAAGAACAAGGAAATGCTGTCTTCACTATGGCTTGTGGTGGTTATAATTTCACCACTGATGCCTAAGTTTTCAAGAAATTCTCTGCTTTCAGCTACGCTTATTATTGTGGCATTTTCTTCATCAATGGGAATATAATTCAAACGCTTTTCCCTTTCAAAAATCCCGTCAGAAAAATGCACAAACGGTTTCTGGGTATCCACCAAAAGCAGTTTTACCCCCTGTTTTACAAGCTCCCCAACAATGCCCATATGGTCGGGGTGATAATGGGTTGCCACCACATAGTCAATTTCCGAAACGGTGATGTTGTGCTTTTTTATTTCTCTGTAAAAGGCAGGCAAAGTCCCTGCGTAGTCGGTGTCAACAAGCAGATTCCCCGTTGTACCTCTTACCAAAAAGGTATTTGTATTGCCGTATCTTAGCCTTGTAACCACAAAATCACCTCTGTATTTTTAATCCAGATTGTTTTCTTCCTCTTCAAGCTGTTTTAAGTATGCGTTGTACTTTTTAACCTTGCTTTCCCCAAGAATAAAGTCAAATGCAAATGCTATAACCAACATTATTCCAAAATCAATAGCTGCGTCAAGTACCACGGATTTAGTTAATCTGTTTGAAAATTCAAAAATAATATCACAAGCAGTATATGTTGCTGCAAAAGCACAAGCGTCGCCAAGATACATAAGAATTCTGCTCATTTTAGCCTTTTTGTCAGTGCCTGTGTTAAGGCGTCTGCCGAAATAGGTTGGCACAGTATAAACCTTGTTTTTGTGTTCAATTACAGTAGTAACAATCACCATCAGAAACAGCAGGACAAGTTCAGCCACCGCAAGCTTGCTTTTTGCAAGTCCAAGATAAATAATTCTTGCAACGCAGTAAACTATTGCAATTCCCCCGGCCGCTGCAAGCCCTTCCTTGGTTACGTCAGACTCTCTTTCGTCAGCGTGGTATTTTTGTGTGTATTTTTCTTTGAATGCTTCTTTGCTCTGATTATTCATTTAAGAATTCTCCCTCTCGTCTTTGGTTGTCCAGAAAAGTTCGTCAAGCGTCTTGCCCAGCGCATCGCAGATTGCTATGCACAGATTAAGTGTAGGGTTATAGTTTCCCGACTCAATCATCCCGATTGTCTGTCGTGTAACTCCCACTCTTCTTGCAAGCTCTTCCTGATTGATATCAAGCTCCATTCTGGCAATTTTCATCTTCTTATTCTTCATAGAAATTCGCCTTTCACATATATATGTTTTGTTTACCCGGTGATTGTATTGTAAAACATATTACTCTAAACGTCAAGTATATTTTACATTTTGCAACTTAAAATCATCATTTCTGTGCAATTGAACAAAAACAGGGGAGGATTTTTGGGCAGAGTGTATAAGAAACTGTACGAATTCAATTGACAATGGACAATTGACAACTATTCATTGTGCATTGAAAAAGCCTTTTGCCCTCACTTTTTAAGCCGAGCGTCAGACTCACGCTTTGCGTGTGTCATGAGGCAGATAGCCCTGCCACAACTCAAAATTCAAGTCCCGAACAAACGGATATGTGGCAGAGGAGGATGCAAACGTCACGTTTGCAAAAAAAACTGCTCCCATTTCTGAGAGCAGTTAATTTTAACTATTAAGAAAAATTACTTTTCTTCGTTGTTGTAGAGCTTTGAAAGTCTTACGAGGTAATCGTATCTGTCAGCAGCGTTCTTAACAGCGTTGTCAAACAGCTTTTCAGCTCTTGCAGGATTCTGACGAGCAAGTGCGTTATAACGAACTTCGCCCATGAGGAATTCCTTATAATCCTTTGAAGGTGCCTTAGAATCGAGGATAAATGGATTCTTGCCTTCTGCCTTGAGAGCAGGATTATATCTGAAGAGGTGCCAGTAACCAGCTTCTACAGCCTTCTTTTCTTCTGTCTGAGCAATGCTCATACCGCCCTTGATACCGTGGTTGATACATGGAGCGTAAGCAATGATAAGTGAAGGTCCGTTGTAAGCTTCAGCTTCTGAAATAGCCTTGATACACTGATTCATGTCAGCACCCATAGCGATGTGTGCAACATAAACGTAACCGTAAGACATACCGATACCAGCGAGGTCCTTCTTCTTAACTTCCTTACCAGCTGCAGCGAACTGAGCGATAGCACCTGTTGGGGTTGACTTAGATGACTGTCCACCTGTATTTGAGTAAACTTCTGTGTCAAATACGAAGATGTTTACGTCTTCGCCTGAAGCGATAACGTGGTCAAGACCTGAGAAACCGATGTCGTAAGCCCAACCGTCACCACCGAATACCCACATTGACTTCTTTCTGAGGAAGTCAGCATCCTTAAGGATTTCTTCGCAAGCCTTAGTCTTTGACTTCTTAAGAGCAGCAATAAGAGCATCTGTTGCAGGTGAGTTAGCCTTACCGTCGTTTACAGTTGAGAGGTAACCTTCTATAGCAGCCTTAACTGGAGCAGACTTAGTTGTCTTTTCGAGTTCGAGGAGCTTAGCGATTGTTCTCTGTCTGATTGTATTCTGAGCGAGGAACATACCGTAGCCGTATTCAGCGTTGTCTTCAAAGAGTGAGTTAGCCCAAGCTGGTCCCTTGCCGTCCTTGTTTGTTGTGTAAGGAGTTGAAGGAGCTGAACCACCCCAGATTGATGAACAACCTGTTGCGTTAGCGATATA
Organism: Oscillospiraceae bacterium; assembly: GCA_017451665.1. Lineage (GTDB taxonomy): Bacteria > Bacillota > Clostridia > Oscillospirales > Ruminococcaceae > JAAZZIT01. Next base: position 6,288 of record JAFTNX010000090.1, read on the forward strand.
CATTCTGTCGCCGAAGAGCTGTGTGATAAGCTTAGCGTATGGTGTTTCACCACAGCCAGCACAAGCGCCTGAGAATTCGAGGAGTGGCTGCTTGAACTGTGAGCCCTTAACAGTTGTTTCCTTGAACTTTTCAAGAACTTCCTTCTTTTCTGGGAGCTTAACTGCGTAGTTAAAGAGTTCCTGTTCAGCAAGCTGAGTTTCAAGAGGCATCATATTGAGAGCCTTGTTACCCTTCTTACCAGGACAAACGTTAACACATGAGCCACAACCTGTACAGTCAAGAGCTGACATTGTCATTACAAAGTAGTAACCTGCCATACCTGTGCAAGGGATAGCCTTATCCTTAGCAATAGCCGGAGCCTTCTTAAGCTCGTCTTCTGTCATAACAACAGGACGGATAACAGCGTGTGGACATACATATGAACAGAAGTTACACTGGATACAGTTTTCGCTGTTCCACATTGGAACGTCGATAGCGATACCTCTCTTTTCAAATGCAGCAGAACCCTGTGGGAAAGTACCGTCAGCCATATCAACGAATGTTGAAACTGGGAGCTTGTCACCTTCCTGAGCGTTACAAGGAATCTGAATTTCGTTTACGAACTTTTCAAGAGTCTTGTCGTCGCACTTAACCTTAGGCATACCCATAGCTGAGTCCTTAGCCTTAGCCCATGCAGCAGGAATCTTAACTTCGTGAATCTGCTGGTAACCAGCATCGATAGCGTCATGGTTCATCTTAACGATAGCTTCACCCTTCTTTGAGTAAGAAGCAGTAGCAGCGTCCTTCATGAACTTAACAGCTTCTTCGATTGGAATAATGTTAGCAAGCTTGAAGAATGCTGACTGGAGAACAGTGTTGATTCTTGAACCAAGACCGATTTCCTTACCAATCTTAACGCCGTTGATTGTATAGAACTTAATGTTGTTTTCAGCAATATATCTCTTTACCTGACCTGGGAGGTGCTTATCAAGTTCCTTATCTGTCCACTGACAGTTGAGGAGGAATGTTCCGCCTGGCTTAACGTCAGAAACCATGTCGTACTTTGTGATATAGCTTTCGTTATGACAAGCAACAAAGTCAGCCTGGTTGATGAGGTATGTTGACTTGATAGGTGTCTTACCAAATCTGAGGTGAGAAACAGTTACACCACCTGACTTCTTTGAGTCATATGCAAAGTAAGCCTGAGCGTACATGTCTGTGTGGTCACCGATAATCTTGATTGAGTTCTTGTTAGCACCAACAGTACCGTCAGCACCAAGTCCCCAGAACTTACAAGCTGTTGTGCCCTGTGGAGCAGAGTCGAGCTTGCCTTCTGTTGCAAGAGAAAGGTTTGTAACGTCGTCTGTGATACCGATTGTGAATTCTTCCTTGAATGTATCGTTGTGGAAGAAGAATGAGTTCCAGTATACAGCCTTAATCTGTGCAGGTGTTGTATCCTTAGAACCAAGACCGTAACGTCCGTGTGCAATAACCATTTCTGGTCTGAACTTCTTCATTGTTGCAGCAACGTCGAGGTAAAGTGGTTCACCAAGTGAGCCAGGTTCCTTTGAACGGTCGAGAACAGAAATCTGCTTACAAGTTGCAGGAATTGCTTCGTTGAACTTGTCTGAGCACCATGGTCTGTAAAGTCTAACCTTAACAAGACCGAGCTTTGTGCCTTCTGTTGCGTTGAGGTAATCGATTGTTTCTTCGATTGTGTCACAAACTGAACCCATAGCTACGATAACGTGGTCAGCATCTGGTGCGCCGTAGTAGTTAAAGAGCTTGTAGTCTGTACCAATCTTTTCGTTTACCTTGTTCATGTATTCTTCAACTACTGCAGGAATTTCGTTGTAGTAGTTGTTGCAAGCTTCTCTTGCCTGGAAGAAAATGTCGCCATTCTGAGCTGTACCTCTGAGAACAGGGTGTTCAGGATTGATAGCTCTGTTTCTGAAAGCTTCAATAGCGTCCATGTCAACCATTGACTTAACGTCTTCCTTGTCCCAAACTTCAATCTTCTGAATTTCGTGTGAAGTTCTGAAACCGTCAAAGAAGTGAAGGAATGGTACTCTTCCCTTGATTGTTGCGAGGTGAGCAACTGTACCGAGGTCCATAACTTCCTGTGGGTTTGTTGATGCAAGCATAGCAAAACCTGTCTGACGGCATGCGTATACGTCAGAATGGTCTCCGAAAATGTTAAGAGCGTGTGAAGCTACACATCTTGCAGAAACGTGAATTACGCAAGGGAGAAGTTCACCAGCAATCTTATACATATTAGGAATCATAAGAAGAAGACCCTGTGATGCTGTGTATGTTGTTGTAAGTGCACCAGCTGCGAGTGAGCCGTGAACTGTACCTGAAGCACCGGCTTCTGACTGCATTTCTGCAACCTTTACCGGCTGGTCGAAGATGTTTGTCTGTCCCTTTGCAGACCACTGGTCTGTTACTTCAGCCATTACTGAAGAAGGGGTGATAGGATAGATAGCAGCGACTTCTGTGAAAGGGTATGATGCCCATGCAGCAGCGTTGTTTCCGTCCATGGTTTTCATTTTTCTTGCCATTTTTTATCCTCCTAAAAAATTTAGTTAATTAAAAACCTTAGCAATGCAGATAACTTTTGTGGATTCGTTGTTCCCAAAATAAACACATTACTTCAAATATACATTTTAGCACAAAAACCCCGATTTGTAAATAGAAATTTGATATTTTTTTGAAACTGCCGAAAATTTACACCTTGTTAAAAATTTAACTACCTCCCTTTCCATTTTTACACAATAAACAAAAAACATTTAACTTAATTGTGCGAAAAACCGAAGTTTTTTTGGTTGATAAAAACGGGAAAATATGTTATTATTAAGATGTATATATTTTTGAGGAGAGATAAAATGAACACTTCTGAAATTTTATGGTATAATAGCTGTGCTGAAAACTGGGACAGTGCTTTGCCTGTTGGAAACGGACGGCTTGGGGCTATGGTTTTTGGTGGCATAGGCTATGAAAGAATACAGCTTAATGAAGATTCCATATGGTCGGGTGGAAAGCGTGACAGAAATAACGCCTCTGCACTTCCTAATCTTGACAAGGTGAGAAAGCTTCTTTTGAATGAACAGATTGCTGAGGCTGAGGAAATTGTCCGTGACGCTTTTTGTGGCACACCGATAAATCAGCGTCACTATATGGTTTTAGGCGACCTTATTGTTGAAACAAAAGGGCTTGTTGAGGCTGATTGCTATAAGAGAAGCCTTGACCTTAAAAATTCCCTTTGTGAAACTGCATTTTCAGTTGACGGGATAAACTACACAAGAGAGGTTATTGCGTCAAAGCCTGACGAGGTTATTGTTATAAACTACAAGGCTGATAAAGAAAAAGCCCTTAACCTTAAAATCTATATAAACGACCACCGTGACGACTATTATGATTTTCTTGCACCAATAAGCGACGACACCATTTTCTATACAGGTGGTATGGGTGGCGAGGACGCTGTTTGTTTTGCATCGGCTGTTAAAGTAAAGGGCGACGGTGAGGTTTCACGTCTGGGTAGTTTTATTATCTGTGAAAACTGTTCTGACGTGACAATTGCTGTATCCTGTCGCACAAACTACCGATACGAAAACTACAAGGAAATGTGTGTTGAAGACTGCGAAAAGGCACTTTCAAAAAGCTATGAACAGCTTAAAACAGACCATATTTCCGACTATAAGAAGTTTTATGACAGATGCGCACTTTCACTTTGTGACAACAGCGAGGGAAAAAGTGAGCTTCCTACAAACGAAAGACTTCTTAACATAAAAAACGGCGGAAAAGACAACAAGCTTGTTGAGATGTATTTCAATTTCGGCAGATATCTTATGATTTCAGGTTCAAGAGAAGGCACTCTTCCACTTAATTTGCAGGGTATCTGGAATGAAAATATGTGGCCTGCGTGGGGCTGTAAGTTTACTATAAATATCAATACCGAAATGAACTACTGGCCGGTGGAAACTGCAAATCTGTCGGAGCTTCACACACCACTTTTTGATATTATTGAAAAAATGCGACCAAACGGCAGAGAAACTGCCAGAAAAATGTATAACTGCTCCGGCTTTGTGTGTCACCATAACACGGATTTGTGGGGGGATACTGCGCCACAGGATTTGTGGATGCCTGGTACACAGTGGCCTATGGGTGCAGCGTGGCTTTGCCTCCACATATGGGAGCATTATAAATTCACACAGAATAAGGATTTTCTTAGTGAAAAGTTTGATACCTTAAAGGAAGCGTCAGAATTTTTTGTTGATTTTCTTATTGAGGACAAAAAGGGCAGACTTGTTACCTGCCCGTCAGTTTCACCTGAAAACACCTACATCACAAAAATCGGCACTCAGGGCTCTGTTTGTATAGGTCCGTCAATGGACAGCCAGATTTTGTATGAGCTTTTTACTGCTGTTATTGAGTCGGGAGAAATTCTTGACAGAGATGAGGAATTCTGTGAAAAATTAAGATATATCCGTGAAAGACTTCCAAAGCCTGAAGTGGGAAAATACGGACAGATTATGGAATGGGCTGAGGACTATGACGAGGCTGAACCTGGTCACAGACATATTTCACAGCTTTTTGCACTTTACCCTGCCGATATGATTTCCCCAAGAAAAACTCCGTCACTTGCCAAAGCTGCAAGAGCAACCCTTGACAGACGACTTTCACACGGAGGAGGACATACAGGCTGGTCAAGAGCGTGGATTATTAACCACTGGGCAAGACTTCTTGACGGCGAAAAGCTCGACGAAAACATCACAGCACTCCTTTCACATTCCACAAATCCTAATATGTTTGACTCACACCCACCTTTCCAGATTGACGGAAACTTTGGTGGCACAGCAGGAATTATGGAGGCTGTTTTGCAGAGCCACAGTGGGGAGATTTCACTTCTTCCTGCACTTCCTTCCTGCTGGAAGGACGGTTCTTTTGAGAACTTAAAGGCACGAGGTGGCTTTACAGTAAGCGCTAAATGGTCTGACGGGAAGCTGGACTATGGTTGCGTTGTGTCGGATAATGGTGGAATTTGTAGAATTGTCAGCGACAACCCTCTCAAAATTCTTGCAGGTGGCGAGAGAATTGCTGTAACCTACGAGGACGGCGCTACTGTTTTTGAAACTGAAAAAGGAATGAGAT
>JAFTNX010000091.1 GCA_017451665.1 Oscillospiraceae bacterium
CGTCGCAACGGGCGAAATCCCCTATTCATCAAAGCGTTTTTTGGGGAGGGGTGTATCTCACTTCGTGAGCTACGGGAGCAAATTTTCTTCGCTGACAATGTCAGCGATTTGTTTCACAAACCGAAAATTTCTCCGTTCGGGGAACCTTTTTCAAGTAAAAAAGGTTCCTTGTAGTAGTTCTAAACGCACCACCCTCAAAAAGGTGCCAGTGGCACGTTTTTGACACAACAGCCTTTCGGCTTGCGTGCGAAAGCACGCCACAAAAACAAAAAGCGTACGGAAAATCCGTACGCTTTCATTGTCAAATTGTCCATTACATCTCATAGCTTACGCCTTTTGATTTGATGTGTTTTGAGTCGTTTGCGTATTCAATCTGAGGAGCAGTGAGGCTTCCCACCTCGTCGCCGAAATTCAGAACTGTTATTGATGTAAAATCAGGGCAAAGCGCTCTGCAAAGATAGAAAAACGGCAAATTCAGAAGATGTGAAAAAAGTGCCGAAGATGACCCTCCGTGACTGAAAACCGCTATGGTCTTGTTTGTGTTTTCCCCCACAACACGGTAGTTTGCACCCTCTCGCTTGTAGCCCATTGTCAGAAGCCACTCATCAGCTTCCCTTGCTACCCTTTCAAGCTCTGAAAAAACCACATTGTTGCAAAATGGCTCGTCCTTTGTCCAGCTTTCGTCCATAAGGGAATGCCCCAGCGAAACAGCGTACAAAGAAGTGTCCCACGGGTGACCGTCAGCGTAAACCTCGTTTCCTTCGGTAGCTCCCCACCTGATTTCACGCATAAAATCAAGCTTCACAACCTCTTTTGAAATGATTTTTGCAGTGTGCTGTGCTGTTTCAAAAGCCCTTCCGAATGGCGAAGAATAAATCTCTTCAATCCCCTCGTCTTTGAGCCTTAACGCAGCACTTTCAGCCTGCTTGTGACCTAAATCGGTCAGGCAGTCGTTAACATAATCAGGGTGTCCGTGACGAACAAATACAATCTTCATAAAATACCTCGTTTAGTTTACTTTTAGGATAGTATAGCATATTTTTTAAAGTTTGTAAATGAGGGCTTTCTTTTGAAAAAAATATTCAGAAAACTTGCATTTTATGTGATAACACTTGTGAAAAATAATTGAAATTCTCTTTAAGTTATGATATAATAACGATGAATATATCTTTAAAAATTATCAGGAGTTGAGTTTATGGCAATAAAGCTTGTGTCGTCTGTTTTGTGCAACGCTTGTCTGGCTGTACTTTTGCATATTTTTGACAAAAAAACAGCCTTCGGGAAAACTAAATATGCCTTAAAACAGCTGATTATCGGATTGATTTTCGGCGCAATAGCTGTATTTTCAAGCACCTCAATGGGTGGCGTGGATATCGGTGGCGCAATTATGAATGTCCGTGACAGCTCCCCTCTTTGTGCAGGTCTGATTTTTGGCGCACCTGCTGGAATAATCGCAGGCTTTGTTGGTGGAATTTATCGTTACGTTGCAGTTTTCTTTGGGCTTGCAGGGGAATACACACAAATCGCCTGCTCTGTTTCAACTGTTATTGCAGGCTTTATCGCAGCGCTTTTACGCAAATTTATGTTTGAAAACAAAAAACCTACATGGCTTTATGGCGTGGGGATAGCTATGATTTGTGAAGTCCTCCATATGCTGATGATTTTCTTTACAAATATGAATGACGTTTCAACAGCTTTTAGGTATGTTCAGAAATGTACTGTGCCTATGGTTGTGGGAAACGGAGTAGCTGTGGGACTTGCAATCATTGGCGTTTCGCTTTTTTCATACGAAAACAAAAAACACAAGAAATTAAAAAAACCTATTTCACAGACTTTTTCACTGTGGCTTTTGGTGTGTATAATTATCGCATTTGTTTCTACAAGTATTTTTACATCATTTTTGCAGTCGGAAATGAGCGAGTCACAGACAGAAGAGGTTATCAGAACAAATTTAAGCGACGTTTATAAGGATATAAGCGACGCATCTGACGAAAACCTGCTTATAAAAACAGATAAAATAAGACAGGAATACCTTGCAGGTGAGGACGTAAACGTTCTTGCCCAAAAGTATAACGTTATTGAAGTAAATATTATCGGTGAAAACGGTAAAATCATCAAAACAAATAATACCCCGTATCTTGGCTATGATATGGCAAGCGGTGAACAGTCAGCTGAGTTTCTTGTGCTTTTAAACAGCGATAAAACAGAGTACGTTCAGGACTATCGCCCTACCTCATACGACAACAAGACTTACAGAAAATACGGTGCGCTTAAGCTTTCTGACGGAGGATTTCTTCAGGTGGGCTATGACGCAAGTCAGTTCAGGGCAGATATTGACGAATTTGTAGGCAAGGTTGCAAAAAACCGTCACGTGGGAAAAAACGGTTTTATTACAATCTGCGACGAAAACTTTGATATCGTTACTGAAAACAGCAAAAACAGTGGCAAAAACCTTTCGGAAATAGGAATTGACCTTGAACTTGAAAAAACAAGCGACGGGAATATTTTTGAAATTGAAATCAATGAAAAACAGCATCTTTGTGCATATGAATTTGTTGAAGGCTATTATATAATCGGTGCTATGCCATCAAGCGAAGCTATGCATATGAAAAATGTTTCGGTTTATGTAAGCATTTTTATGGAAATCATTATTTTTGCTGTACTGTTTCTGCTTATTTACATACTTATCAAAAAAATTATTATCGATAACATCAAAAAAATCAATCACAGCCTTTCTGAAATCACCGACGGAAACCTTAATGTTACTGTTGATGTACGTTCAAATGAGGAATTTGCGTCACTTTCAGACGATATAAATTCCACAGTAAACACTCTTAAAAACTATATCGCAGAGGCTGCTGCACGAATTGACAAGGAGCTTGAATTTGCAAAACAGATTCAGTATTCCTCACTTCCATCAGGCTTCCCTGAAAGAAACGAGTTTGAGCTTTATGCGATGATGGATACTGCAAAGGAAGTTGGCGGGGATTTTTACGACTTTTATATGCTTGACAAATCCCACGTTGCGTTTCTTGTGGCTGACGTTTCAGGCAAGGGTATTCCTGCTGCTATGTTTATGATGAAGGCCAAAACTATCATAAAGGACCTTGCCGAAAACGGTCTTGAGCCTGACGAAATCTTTACATCTGCTAACGAAAAGCTTTGTGAAAACAACGACGCAGGTATGTTTGTAACTGCGTGGCTTGGAATTTTAAGCCTTGAAACAGGAAACCTTCGCTTTGCAAACGCAGGTCACAACCCGCCTCTTATCAAAATTGGAAATGGTGGTTTTGAGTATCTTAAAGCAAGAAGTGGTCTTGTGCTTGCAGGTATGGAGGGTATAAAATACCGTAAAAACGAAATTAAACTTATGCCAGGGGATAAGATTTATCTTTATACTGACGGCGTAACTGAAGCAACCGACATAAACAATCAGCTTTATGGAGAAAAACGACTTTTGTCGCTTGTTGATAACGCAGGTGATGTAAGCCCTCAGACGCTTTGCGACCTTGTTATAAAGGACGTTGACAGCTTTGTGGGTGATGCACCACAGTTTGACGATATTACAATGCTCAGTGTTTCACTTAATGGGCTTGTTTGTGAAAATTCAGTTTGTGTAAAGGTTTGTGAGTCTTCACGAAAGACAGTAAACGCCTTTTGCGACAGCCTTATTTCAAAGCTGGAAATTGTTCTGAAAAACGCAAACAGAATTCGCATAGTCTTTGACGAGGTTTTTGAAAACATATTAAGTTACAGCAAAGCAACGGTTGTGGATATTTCATACCGTGTGGAAAACAAAAAACTCCTGCTTACCTTTGAAGATAATGGTATTCAGTATAACCCTACCCTTTCAGAAGAGCCTGACGTTACCCTTTCAGCAGAAGAAAGAGAAATTGGTGGACTTGGTATCTTTATGGTCAAGAAAATGACCGAAAATATGGAGTATTCATACGAAAACAACAAAAATATCCTGAACCTTTTAATTTCACTTGAATAACCCTGAACGGAGTGTAAATATGAGAAATGCAATTCTTGTAAAGAAAAAATTCAGAGAATTTTATCTGCCTACAATACTTATGACAGCGTCCGGGTCACTTAGTATTATTATTGACTCGATTATTGTGGGGAATATTCTTGGGGATAATGAGCTTGCAGCAGTAAATCTCATTATGCCTTTGTCCTTGTGCTTTACGGCGCTTTGTGGGCTTTTTGGTATAGGCTCGGCAACCTGCATTTCCCTTTTTAAAGGCAGAATGGACAGCAAGAATGCCGACAAATGTCTGACACTTTCAACCGTTTCGTGGGTTTTATTCAGCATTGTCGGAGCTGTTGTGGGGATTTTTGCAACAACACCTGTGTGCAGATTTCTTTCAGGCTCGTCAGGTCTTAACCACCTTGTTTATGATTACCTTAAAGTTTATCTTATCGGTGCGTCAGCTACCTTTTCAACAATGATTTTTCCACATATAATCAAGGCTGACGGAATGCCTGAGCTTTCTTCCAGAGCACTTATTATTTCAAATGCCTCAAATCTTATTTTTGATATAGTTTTTATGAAATTTTTTGATATGGGCATAGGTGGGGCTGCGCTGGCAACAGTTGTGGGCAACATTATCGGCACACTTATCCTTTTTTACTATTTCATTTCACCAAAAAGAAACGTTCATTTTGTAAAAATCAGCTTTTCTTCTGTGAAGCTATACGGAGATATGTTTAAAATGAGCGTGTCCTCAATTTTCGGGCAGGGGCTTATGTTTGGGAAAATGTGGATTTTTAATATGATAATTTCAAAAACTGCAGGTCAGGCAGGTCTTACTGCCTTTTCAGTATGCACATCCTGTCTTTCCTTTGTGTCAATGTTTATAGCAGGTGGCGCACAGACAATGATACCTATGGTAAGCGCTTTTACGGGTGCTGAGGACCATACAGCCACAAAACTCACAGTAAAACAGGCGTTTAAACTGGTGCTTGGCTGTTGTGTTGTGATAACTGTGCTTTTTGAAATTTTCCCGACAGTTATACTATTAGCCTACGGTATTAAAAGTGCAAAGGTTTTAAAGGTGGGAATATCTGCTGTCAGACTTTTTTCACTTTCATTTGTGTTTATCGGCTTTAACTTTATGTTTATGTATTACTCACAAGCAAAGAAAACGCCTGCTTTTTCAATGACTATATGTGCCCTTGAAGGCTTTTTTGTAATAGTACCTCTTGGATTTCTGCTTTCTCTTGTGTTAAAGGCAGACGGAATATGGCTTTCTTATGTGATAAACGGAATGATAGTTTCAGCGTTTATAGTTTTGAATTCACGACGAATTGTCAAAAAATCAGATGGCGAACTTTATTCGCTGTTTATGATAAAAAAAGCTGACGAGGATACTTTTGAAATGTCCGTTGATGTTTCAGAGGAAAAGGAAATTTCTCAGGCTGTTGATGAAATTTCACAAAAGCTTTTAAAGACCGACCAGAAAACAAAAGAGCTTTTAGAAAATATGTTTAGTCTTTCACGGATTGCGTATTCAGATAAATCGGGACTTAAAACTGACGATACTGTTGATATAATCGTCAGAAAAAACA
>JAFTNX010000092.1 GCA_017451665.1 Oscillospiraceae bacterium
CCCTGTTATGTGCGAAAACGACAGCGTTTTTGAATACAAAGTAAGCTGTGGTGACGATATTGAATGTTGTTATTTTGAGCCTGATATTAACATTTCAGGTTGCAACTACACAATGTCAGGTGAAAACTGTGTTGACGTAACAGCTGAACTTACAATTGAAGGTGAAATTCTGAAAAAGTCAGAAAAAACTGTTATCACAGACATTAAGATTGATAGTGAATGCAAGAAAAACTGTTCCGAAAGTTGTGCGTTGAAGCTGTATTTCGCAGAGGAAAACGAGGACATCTGGGAAATTGCAAAGAGAAATTCAACGTCAGTAAAGGCGATTTTAGAAGAAAACAACATTACAGCTGACAAGATTTTTGAAAAAGGAATGTTGCTGATTCCGATTATCAGTTAAGGAGGATATTAGAATGACATCAAACGACATTTATTCAGATATTGCAAAAAGAACTGACGGCGACATCTACATAGGTGTTGTCGGACCTGTCAGAACAGGCAAATCAACCTTTATCAAACAGTTTATGGAAAAGCTTGTTATTCCTAATATCGAGTCAGATTTCAGGCGTGAAAGAGCTGTTGACGAGCTACCACAGTGTGCAGCAGGAAAAACAATTATGACTACCGAGCCTAAATTTATTCCTGAAGAGGCCGTTGAAATATCACTTGAAAACAGTGGTAAATTCAGCGTGAGAATGATTGATTGCGTAGGTTACATAATCCCGAGCAGTATCGGTTATTTTGAAAACGAAGCCCCACGAATGGTTGTTACACCGTGGTTTGAAAACGAAGTGCCTTTTAATATGGCTGCTGAAGTAGGCACACAGAAAGTCATCACAGAGCATTCAACTATCGGTTTGGTTGTGACAACAGACGGAAGTATCACAGACCTGCCGAGAGATGAATACGAAGAATGTGAAGAGCGTGTAATTGACGAATTACGACAGATTAATAAGCCATTTATTGTACTTTTAAACTGCGTTGACCCACAGGCTGACGAATCAGTTGAGCTTGCCGAAAAACTCAGCGAGAAATACAAGACACCAGTAATTCCTATCAGCTGTCTTGACCTTGACGAAGAAACAATCAGAGAAATTATTACACAGATTTTGTTTGCTTTTCCTATCAAGGAAATCAGCATTGAAATGCCAAAATGGATTACTTCTCTTGAAAAAGGTCACTGGCTTAAAGAAAATCTTTTTGAAACTATCAGAAAGTCAGCATCAAAGCTTGAACATATCCGTGAAATCAAAGGTTTCTGCGAAGAAATCTCAGAAAACCAGTACATCACAAACTGCAGTATTTCTTCAATCGACTTGGGAAAAGGAAGTGCTGTTGTTAATGTGAATGTAGCACACGAGCTTTTCTTTAAAATCCTAGGTGAAACTACGGGACTTGAAATTCAGAGTGAAAGCGACCTGCTCCCACACATTCTTGAACTTATGAAAATCAAGAAATCCTACGAAAAAATCGCAACAGCAATTGAAGAAGTTGAGGCGACGGGATACGGAATTGTTATGCCGAATGCTGATGAGCTTACACTTGCCGAGCCTGAAATCATCAGACAGGGTGGAAAATACGGCGTAAAGCTCAAAGCTACTGCCCCGTCAATTCACCTTATCAAAACAAACATCACAACAGAAATTTCTCCTATTGTAGGCTCAGAAAAGCAGTCGGAGGAGCTTGTTTTGTATCTTCTCAATGACTTTGAGGAATCGCCTGAAAAAATCTGGGAGTCAAATATCTTTGGCAAGTCACTTCACGAGCTTGTTAACGAAGGCTTACACAACAAGCTTTTCAAGATGCCGTCTGACGCACGAATGAAGCTACAAGAAACTATCGAGCGTATCATTAACGAAGGCTGTTCAGGTCTTATCTGTCTTATACTTTAAAAGAAAAGCCACCAGATTTCTGGTGGTTTTTTTCTAAATAAACTTTATAATAGTTTTTTCATCAATAACAGTATCCATGTTTATTTTTCTTCCAAGTGATATTTCATCATGGTTTTTTACTCCGGCAAAAGCTTCTAAAATCATTTCCAATATTTCATCTTTCTGTGTGGATAAATCATACGGGATAATAACCCTTGAAATCCTGACAATTATTTTTCCTTCAATGGTTTGCTTAATTTCCTTTTCTTTTTCAATACGGCACTCTAAGCCCTTATACAGAAACGCCCAGAAATAAGGCATATCTTTATAGCCTCCACCTAAACCTATCAAAAAAGCCTGACGATTCCTATCAATACACCATCCACTATAACCTTCTAAAATCTCATGCAAATGATTACCAGACCAGTTTTTTATTCCCAAAGACCTTACATATTCTAAATCTTCGCTTGGGATTTTCTCACAAACAAATGCCATTTTTATCTCTCCTTAATTTTAGGCTCACAATGAATTTCTGTTATTGTTGAACTATTGTAATATTTACTCATAGCTAAATAAGCTTCAATAATAAGATTACATATTTCTTCTTTTTGTGAATAAAGTTCTTTGGGAATGCTTATTCCTGTTATCTTTCTAATCTTTCTACCTTCGTTATCTTCAAAAAGTCTGACAGGTGTTTCAATCCTGATTTCACACCCCTCATACCAAAATGCCGCAAAATAAGGCATATCATCATATCCTCCACCTAAACGAACCAAAAATGCTTGCCGATTCCTGTCGATACTCCATTCACTAATTCCTTCAAAAAAACGTTCTAAATCGTGACCCGACCAGTCTTTTATACCTAAAGACCTTACATATTCAATATCTTCACTCGGGATTATCTCACAAACAAATGCCATTATAATATCCTCCAAATATCAAAACAGCTTATATCTGATAAAATAAACCAGACATAAGCTATCACAATTATTATATTCCGTCAGTAAAAGAAATAGGCACGCCAAACATAACGCCAGCATTAGGAGTATCAAAGTTTCCGAGAACTCCCTTAACTGTGTTTCTTACAGTATCAACCATATCGTCGTTTACTGCCATAAGAATTGTCTTGCTTGCGTTTGCGTTTTCCTTATTTAAAATCTGCTTTAAAAAGTCAAGTGTCTGAACGTTTTCAGCCTTATAAAGGTATTTAGCCATACCCTCACTGTCAAGGATTGTAGCGCCCTTAACCCCTGCATTAGCAAGCTCAACCATAAGTTCATCTGTGAGATTTGTCTGTTTCATAATTACATAAATTAACTGCATATTTTTCTCCTTTCAATCTGTCAGTTTGCAGACACAAATGCTGCTGCAACCCAATCTTCCTTTTCTCTTACTTCCACAAGCTTAAAGCCTGCATCGATAATTCCGTTAATAACCTCGTCTTTTCGTGAATCAATAATTCCCGAAACCACAAGTCTGCCGTTCTTCTTTAAAAATCCCATAAAATATGGTGTCATTGCTCTTAAAACATCAGCTACAATGTTTGCACAAACAAAATCATATTCTCCACCAATTCTGTTTCTCAAATCCTCGTCGCAGATAACATTTCCACATTCAGCAGTATAAAGTTCATCAGCAATTCCATTTTTCAAGGCATTTTCTTTTGCAATTTTAACTGCATTTTCTTCAATATCAACAGCATAAGCTGATTTTGCACCCAAGAGTATTCCACCAATCGAGAGAATACCACTTCCACAGCCCAAATCAAGCATTTTGTCATCTTCTGAAAGATATTTTTCAATAAGTTCAAGACAAAGCTGTGTGGTGTTATGCTGACCTGTACCAAAGCTTGATGCAGGGTCGATTTCGAGAATTTTTCTGTTTTCATTTTCAGAAACTGTTTCCCAGCTTGGTTTAATAAGTAATTTGTCACCCACTGTAAGAGGCTTGAAGTACTGTTTCCAGTTATTAGCCCAATCCTCTTCCTTTACATTTGAAATTTCATATTCAAGTCTGCCGAAAGAGTTGTCTGTATCTCTTGATTTAAGTGCCGCAAGCTCAGACTTGATTGCGTTGAAGTTTTCAAGTCCCTGTGCATTTTCAGGAAGATAAACTGTAACGGTAGTTTCACAGTTTTTAAGTCCCATAAGGTCATCGTCGATATAATCCCAGTTTACTTCTTTATTTTCAAGAA
>JAFTNX010000093.1 GCA_017451665.1 Oscillospiraceae bacterium
GTTAGCTGATGTGAACTTTGAATCCTTGATGTAACCTACCATTGCAGGTACGAGGATAGCTGCGAGAACACCGATGATAGCGATAACAACGATGAGCTCAACGAGGGTAAAACCCTTCTGTGACTTCTTCATAATGAAATCCCTCCATAAATATAGTTTTGTTTTTTATAAAAAGCATCGGAAAGTACAACCGATACGCTTTTCCATAAAAATACATCGGATTGAGAAAGAAAAATTCAAGTGCTTTTTGAAAATTTCTTTCAGCTTTTTACCAAAAGTAATTTCTTGTTCAAAGTTTATTACTTTTTATCTGGTACATTTATTATAATATATATACTTAAATCTGTCAATAACTTTCCTTTCGCTGTAACCATTTTGTAATAAATTCTGTTAAATATACAATTTATAACGATTACTTTTAATTTTAGTTGTGCATTTTGACGTAAATATTTACGTTTTTGATAGATTTGTAATCTAAGAACAACAAAAATAAATATTTAAGACGAAATAAGTCCTAATTGTGAACTCAAAATAGACGCCACTATATTTTTTACATCTTATTCACAAAGACGGGGTTTCTATAATATTTTTGCATAAAAGCAAAAGATTTATATAGTCACTTTGCACAAATCTGCATTACAATTGATACAATTTTAAGAAAAAATGTGCCCCGGACAATAAAAAAGAGCAGGATACCAAAAATCCTGCTCTTAATTTGCCTTTATAAACCTTTCGCCTTCACTTTTTTAGTCGAGCGTCAAGCGAGGCGATAACACACGAGCACTCAACACTTTGACACTTCACAAATGAAATGCGAGGGGAGGAGGCACCGGCGCCTACGCCGGCTATTGCATTGCGATGAATCTCTTGAGTTCCTGAACGCTAAGACACTTGTCGATAGCAGTTTCCATAGTGATAGTTCTGTTCTTTACGAGTCTTGCAAGCTCCTGGTCAAGAGTCTGCATTCCGTACTGCTTACCTGTCTGCATAGCTGAACCGATAAGGTGAACCTTGTCGTCACGAATCATAGCCTTGATTGAGTCAGTAGCATTGAGGATTTCACAACAAGCAACACGGTTTGTGTTGTCAAGTGTAGGACAAAGAGTCTGTGTACAGATACCAACAAGAACAGAAGAAAGCTGAGTTCTAATCTGGTGCTGCTGGTGAGCCGGGAATACGTCGATGATACGGTCGATTGTTGAAGCTGCGTCTGTTGTATGAAGTGTACTCATAACAAGGTGTCCTGTTTCAGCAGCAGTGATAGCAGCATTGATAGTTTCAAAGTCACGCATTTCTCCTACGAGGATGATGTCAGGGTCCTCACGGAGTGCAGCTCTCAGTGCCATTGAGAAGCTGTCAACGTCCTGACCAACTTCTCTCTGGTTAACCATTGAACGCTTGTGACCGTGCATGTATTCGATAGGGTCTTCAATTGTGATAATGTGAGCTGACTTGTTTACGTTAACGTGGTCAATCATAGCAGCAAGTGTTGTTGACTTACCAGAACCGGTAGGTCCTGTTACAAGAACAAGTCCTCTTGGTCTCATTGCAAATTCAGCAAGAACTGTTGGAAGATTGAGGTCAGCAAGTGTAGGAATGTCGTTTCTGAGAAGACGGATAGCAATAGCTGTGTTTCCTCTCTGACGATAAACGTTAACTCTGTGTCTGAAACCTCTCTTTGATACGAATGTAAAGTCAGTATCAACGTGGTCCTTGATGCTCTGCTGCTGTCTTTCGTTACACATCTGTTCACAAATTCTCAGAATGTCGATTTCTGTAAGGTCAGCATAAGCGGAAAGCTTTCTGAGGCTACCACCCTGTCTTACAATTGGTGGAATACCTACTGTAAAGTGCAAGTCAGAACAACCAAGTGCTCTGGATTCGTCAAGTATTTTATCGATATCAATCATTTTTATATCCTCCTAAAGATTACTTATATTAAACTGCATAAGATACACGAACAAGTTCGTCCATAGAAGATACGCCCTTCTGAACAAGTTCAGAAACGTTATCTCTCAGAAGCTTAGTTCCCTGTGAACGTGCAAGCTCTGCAATTTCGTCTGATTTAGCGCCTCTTGCAATAATAGAGGACATTTCAGGTGTAGCAAGGAGGATTTCGTGAATAGCAGTTCTTCCTCTGTAACCTGTGTTTGAACAATCCTTACAGCCACAAGCCTCATAAATCGGAATCGGAATGTTAGGGTCAATACCCATAAGCTCGTTTTCTTCCTTAGTAGAAAGTCTCTGCTTCTTGCAATCAGGACAAAGCTTCTTTACAAGTCGCTGAGCAACTACACCGATAAGTGAAGTAGCAACCATGTATGGCGCAACACCCATGTCCACAAGTCTTGTGATTGTTGATGCAGCGTCGTTTGTATGAAGTGTAGAAAGTACCATATGACCAGTAATAGCAGCTCTGATAGCGATTTCAGAAGTTTCCTGGTCACGCATTTCACCAATCATTACGATGTCAGGGTCCTGACGGAGAATAGAACGGAGAGCAGCTGCGAATGTCATACCTGCCTTAGCGTTAACCTGACACTGGTTAATACCTTCGATAGCCTTTTCGACCGGGTCTTCTACTGTAATTACGTTAACGTGTGGCTGAGCAAGCTCACCAAGTGCAGCATAAAGAGTTGTAGTTTTACCGGAACCGGTAGGTCCTGTAACAAGGAGAACTCCCTGAGGTACCTTAAGCATAGATGAAAACATCTGATAGTTATAGTCGTTCATACCAAGGTCAGTAATCTTTCTTACACCTACATCACCGGTAGCAAGAATTCGGATAACGACCTTTTCACCGTGAACAACAGGAAGATTAGATACACGGACGTCAAGGTGAACGCCGTCAACGTCCTGTGAGAAACGACCGTCCTGTGGAATTCTCTTTTCAGCGATATTCATACCGCTGATGATTTTATATCTTGTTACCAGTGAAGTATGAACAGCACTTGAAACTTCCATAAGCTGAACAAGGTCACCGTTAACTCTGACTCTAATTCTTGTATATGTTTTAAACGGCTCGATATGTATGTCGGTAGCTTCCATTCTGAAAGAGTTTTCAACAATCTGAGTAGCAAGCTTAACGATAGGAGCATTTTCAATTCTTTCAGCTGAGAAGTCGATTTCGCCATCATTACCTTCACCTTCAAGAAGCTCCTTGTTAACGTCATCTACTACTGTTGACATTGTACCTTCTGAGTACATCTTACCGATAGCTCTTGTAATAGCATTCTTAGTAGCCATTACAGGAACAGGAGAACAACCTGTAATTACACGGATGTCTTCAAATACATAGAAGTTTACAGGGTCGTTGGTAGCAACTGTAAGTCTTTTACCCAGAAGTGAAACAGCGATAAGATTATATTTCTTAGCAACAGCCTCTGGAATCTTGCTTACAACTTCAGGATTAAGTTCAGTTTCAGCAAGGTCAATAAATGGAACGTTAAGTCTGTCTGCCAAGCACTTTGAAAATTCGATTTCCGAAACAAAGCCCTTTTCAACAACTATTTCACCAAAGAGCTTATTTTTGTCATTCTTTTTGATTTCAAGAATTTCATTAAGCTGTTCTTCGGTAATAAGTCCCTTTTCCAGAAGATATTGTCCAATCGGTCCGTTTTTCATATTACTTACTTCTTCCTTTCATAATTAAATTAAAGTGTTAGTCAAAAGGTCTTGTAAACTTTCACAATTTATGTTAAAATCAATAGTGAACTAAATTATTCGGAGGAATCAAAAATGGATTTATTCTTGTCCTACCTGTTTTTATATTTTATGGTATTCTGCTTTGGAATAGCAATAGGTAGCTTTTTAAATGTATGTATCTATCGTCTGCCAAAGGAAGAATCACTTGTCAATGGTGCATCACACTGTATGACCTGCAACGAAAAAATCAAAAAGCGTGACCTTATTCCTGTAATCAGCTGGTGTCTTTTAAGGGGAAAATGCCGTAACTGTAAAGCACCTATTTCACCACGCTACACCGTTGTTGAATTTCTTACTGGCGTGCTTTTTGTTTTGGTATTCTTATATTACGGTGTTGACGTAAACCCTCTTATGGCATCCCTCACAAGCCTTATGTTTGCAGCCCTCGTGGTAGTATTCTTTATGGACTGGGACACACAGCTTATTTCAACACCCGTTGTAATCTTCATCGGATTTTTAGGAATTTTACAAATGCTTGGAAATCAGTTTTTCGATAAACCTCTTTCCGACCTGACAATCAAATCACAGCTTTTAGGCGCACTTGTAATTTCCGTACCATTCTTCCTCATTGAGCTTTTATCAAAAGGA
>JAFTNX010000094.1 GCA_017451665.1 Oscillospiraceae bacterium
ATGAATTTATCAAAAAGAATTCTTGCCGGTGCTATGGCTGTTGCTTCAGTATTCAGCCTCGTAGGATGTGGCAAGGACGATGGTAAGAAGAAGGAGACAGCTACAACAACTACAACTGTTAAGGCTACTCTCAACGAAGCAGAAGTTGGCATCATTGAAGAAAAGGCAGAATCAATTCAGGGACTTCCTGATATGGAGCTCGCTAACAAGGAAGTTCACTGTCTTGCACACTACCCAATGAACCCTAACGACACACAGGCTGCTGCTGCTGACCTTAAGCTCTTTGAGCTCAAGTACGGCGGAAAGGTAATCGACAACATCACACTTTGGGAAACAAGATACACAGACCTTGCTAAGCTCGTTATCTCAGGTAACGGCCCTGACATGTTCCCTGCTGACGACATGGACGCATTCCCTAAGGGTGCTATCCGTGGTATGTTCCAGCCAATCGACGATTACATCGATTACACAGACCCACTCTGGACAGACACAGCTACAGCTGCTGACAGCTTTGCTATCAAGGATGACCACTACGTTGCAGTAGTAGGCGTAAGCGCAAACTACGTTTGTGTATACAATCCTAAGACAATTGAAGCTGAAGGTCTTGACGACCCTGCTGAACTCTTTGCAAACGGCGAATGGACACTTGACAAGTTTGCTGAAATGTGTAAGGAATTCACAAACGAAGAAGAAGAAAAGTACGGTCTTGACGGTTGGTACTTCTATGACGCTATTTCACAGACATCAGGTCTTCCAATGATTAGTATCAGCGAAGACGGACTTCTCCAGAACAACATGTCAGACCCTAAGATTGAAGCAGTTCAGAACTTCATGTATGAACTTTCAAAGCACGAAGTAGTATGGCCAAGAGCTGAACACAACTGGGAAATCAGAGGTGGTTCAGATAATACTGGTTCTGGTATGGGTGACAACCTCACACTCTTCTACCCAATCGGACTTTGGGGTATCGAAGGAACACCTGAAGCTGTTAAGCTTTTCGGTGACGTAGAAGCTGGCGAAATCAGATTCGTTCCAATGCCAATCAACACAGACGGTGGAAACGATACACACTGGATTAGCGCAAGAGCTAACGGATACCTCCTTTGCTCAGGTGCAAGAAACCCAGAAGGCTTCAAGGCTCTTATGTACTGTAAGAAGGCTTGCTCACTTGACGAAGACATCAAGGAACTCGGCGAAAACCAGAGAAGAGAAGTTTACAAGTGGGACGACACAATGATGGATATGTACGAAACAGTTCAGGAAATGGCTCTTGAAAATCCTGTATTCGAACTCCACCAGGGTGTAACAGAAGAACTTGCTACATTATTCTCAAACACAATCATGTCATCAACAATGATGGACGGTGGCGAAGGCACAAAGACATGGACAACAGTAGTTTCAGAACAGAAGGGTACTGTTGACTGGCTCATTAAGGAAGCTAACGACACTCTCTCAGCTGGTATTTAATACTTAAAAATTAAAGAGGAAGGCTTAACGCCTTCCTTTTTTTGTGCGAAAAATTCAGAAAAAATAAGCAGGTAGGAGAAATTCCCACCTGCTTTTATTATCCTAAAATAATATCAATTTCTTCTTCGGTCATCATTTTTTCAGGGCTTACCACAAAACAAGGCTCGCCTGTTGTTCTGATAAACATTCCTGTTATGTATCTTGTAAAAGCCTCCCTGTTGATTTCAGGTGACGGAAGCACCTTTTCGGTTTCAACGTCACGGATTTTAAGCACGTCATCAGCCATAAGTCCAATCTGCTTGTCCCCTGCCTTGCAAATGATAACACAGCGTCTTTCACGGGAAGCGTCTTCCTCGTACTTGAATCTTTTTGCTGTGTCAATTACTGCAATGGTGCTTTCCTTAACCGTAATCAAGCCTTTTATGTATTCAGGAAACTCAGGCACAGTAACATAGTCCTCAAGCTGAACAATTTCCACAACCTCAAAGGTTTCAATTGCAAAAATCTTTTTTGAAATTACAAACTCAAGGAAGGTTCTGACGTCCTTCGCTTCTTCCTCATAATCAAAATAATCCTGATATTCCTGCATAACAATCTCCTACCTATTTTCACGCAGTTTGTTATAAATTACTTCTGCAATATCTTCAAGCTTAGCCTGAACTTCAACTGCACCGTATGTGTACGCAACCTTTGGCATACCATAAACAAGACAGCTTTCCTCGTCCTGACCTACTGTGAATCCACCACTGTTTCTGATTGAAAGCAGTCCCTTTGCACCATCAGCACCCATTCCCGTAAGAATAGCAGCATAAGCGTTATTTTTAGCGCAGGTAGCAACTGATTCAAACATAACGTCAACCGACGGGCAGTGTCCCGAAACCTTTTTGCCACTTGAACAGGTGATAAAGTAGCCGTTTGAGTCCTTGAAAACCTTCATATGCTTGTTTCCGGGTGCAATAACTACCATTCCTTTTTTTACATACATTCCCGATTTGCTTCCATAACCTTAACCCCGGGACAAGAAGCCCCGAGTCTTTGTGCATAAAGGTTTGTAAAGCCTTCAGGCATATGTATTACCACAACGCAAGGCGGTGTGTTTTCATCAAACTGTGATACAATTACCGGCAAAGCCTCAGTTGCCCCTGTTGAGCCACCGATAGCAATAAGCTTTCCCTCAACATTTATAGGTGCTTTTTCGTGTTTTCTTTCCTTAACCTGAAAAACGTATTTACCTGCCTTGATAACCTTAGCAGTAACAGCAACCTTTACTCTTCCCACAAGGTCCTCGCCGAATTTCTTCAAAGAATCGGTGGAAGTAATAACAGGCTTTCTTACATAGTCAACAGCCCCTGCTTCCAGAGCGTCAAATGTGTTAATCGGCAAAGACGAACACACAATTACCGGAAGTGGAAACTGTGGAATAAGCTTTTTCAAAAACTGTATTCCGTTCATTCTCGGCATTTCAATATCCAGCGTCATAACATCAGGCTTATGCTTTACGATAGCATCTCTTGCTTCATAAGCATCTCCTGCTGTTGCCACAACTTCTATATTATCATCAGCCTCCAACAGCTTTTGAAAAGTCTGTCTGATAAGAGGCGAATCATCAACTACAAGTACTCTGATTTTGCTCATAATTTTTCAGCTGAAGTCCCTTTCAGCTTTCCTCCTTTGAATAGTGTTACGATTTTATGGAATAATGATTTTCTGATATACAGCAGGTTGTTTTTTAACATATTTCGTAGTCTTTGACATAAGCTCTGTATGTCCAAGATAGAAAAAACCTCCGTCTTCAGTAGCATCGTAAAATCTCTGACACAGTCCATCTCTGGTCGGTGCGTCAAAGTAAATCATAACATTTCGACAAAGTATCAGGTCGAATTTCTTTTTAAAGTTAATAGGCTCCATAAGGTTATGGTATCTGAACACAACCTCATTTCTGATTTTATCACGCACCTGATAAAGATTATCAGAAAGCTTGATAAAATACTTATCAATCCACTTATCCGAAAGTCCCATAAGTGCATCTTTTTTATAAACAGCATCCTTTGCTGTCATAAGTGCGTTAAGGGAGATATCAGTAGCAAGAATTTTACAGTCCCAGCTTTTCTTTCTGAAACCGAAATAATCGTCAATGCACATAGCAAGGTTATACGGCTCATTTCCGAATGAACAGCCGGCACTCCAGATTCTTATTTCCTTATCCTTGCATTTTTTCTCCATAAGAGGAAGAAATTTCTCAACGAGATGGGTAAAATGCTCAGCCTCACGCATAAAATAGGTATGGTTTGTAGTAAGCAGATTTATAACGTTTGCGATTTCATAACCGCTTTTATCCGAAAAAACAACATTCAGAAACTCAGTAAAGTTATTAAAACCTCTTTCCGTTATATAATGGGAAAGTCTGTTTTCGATAAGCTGTTGTTTATTTTCGAGATTGATGCCGTATTTTTGCTTTACAAACATCATAAGTCTTAAATAATCGCTATCTCTCAATGTCATTTAATTTAGCTCCTTAAAGTCAGGCTATAATCTTATCGTAATCAACAAGCAGCTTCATTTTGCCGTTAAGATTTATAATGTGGCTTACATAGCTGTTTTTTCTCAACGACTCCTCGATATCAGCAGTCGTGATGTTTTCAGCGTCAACCACTCTGTCAACGATAAGACCGACAGAAATTTCCTGGATTGTGATGATAATTACGCAGGTTTTTTTGTCGTAATTTATCTTGTCAAGAGAAAATCTTTCTCTCATATCAATAACAGGAACAACCTTACCCCTAAGATTTATAACCCCTTTAATATACTCGGGCATCAGTGGAACAACCGTAATTTCAGGAAGTTCAATAATATCCGTAACCATTTTTATATCAACAGCATACTCAACATCATTAACCTTATAGGTTAAAATCTGGCCACCGTTTTCCACAAGGTTATCAAATGAACGCACTGTTTACCACCTGCATTTCCTTTAAAATTACAAGAATTTTTCAAAAATTGTCTTGATGTCGAGAATGATTGTAATTGAACCGTCACCTAAAATTGAGCAACCACTCATTCCGTTTTCCTTAACTCCCTGTCTGTTAAGAAGAGGAGAAAACGGCTTTACAACAACCGACATATCCGACACGATTTCGTCTGCAAAAAGACAAACTCTCTTTCCGTCTGCCTCGCACATAATCATAATTCCGTCCTCAAAATCAGTAACATCTGTTTCAATTCCGTAAATATCTGACAGCTTGATAACAGGGAAATATCTTCCTCTCAGCTTAATCATAACGCTACCCTCATTATCGGTAACGATATTTTCCTTTTCTACGCTGAAGCTTTCTCTGATTGACATAATCGGAATACTGAAATAAGTTTTTCCAACCATAACGCCAAGAACTTCGATAATTGAAAGTGAAAGTGGAATTTTAATTACAAATGAGCTTCCCTTACCGAGTTTTGACTCAACAGTAATCTTACCACCGACCTTCTCGATATTAGAACGAACAACGTCCATACCAACGCCTCGGCCTGAATATTCAGTAACCTTTTCGTTTGTAGAAAAGCCTGCTGCCATAATAAGATTAAGGGCTTCTGCTTCGGAGTATTCACTCTTTGGCTTTGTGAGAATACCATTTCTTTCAGCCTTCTGCAAAAGCTTGTCAGGGTCCATACCTGCGCCGTTATCAGTAACCTTGATAACAACTTCTCCCGACTCCTCATAAGCCGACAAAGTAACTCTTGCAGGCTCTGTCTTACCCTTTTCAGCTCTGACTGACGGTTCTTCGATACCGTGGTCAACAGCATTTCTTACAAGGTGCATAAGCGGGTCGTTAAGAATATCAACAACCGACTTGTCTGCTTCGGTGTCTTCCCCTTCAAAAACAAGCTCAACATTCTTTTTAAGCTTGCTGTTCATATCTCTGACAACTCGGCTCATCTTTGTAAACGCCGCAGCAACAGGTACCATTCGGATTGACATTACGATATCCTGAAGTTCGTCGGTGAGCTTTTTAAGCTGTCTTGAAGATTTTGAGAACTGTTCAAGTGGAGTTTCCACAAGCTTTAAATCAGGGCTTGAAGAAACCATAGATTCAGTAATAACAATTTCACTTACAAGGTCAAGCAAAGCGTCAAGCTTTGAAAGTTTAACCGAAATAATTGAGTCAGCGGCAGCCTTTTTTGCATCAGTCTTAGGTGCAGCCTTCTTTTCTTCCGTCTTAGGAGCGTCAGCAGGCTTAGCCTCCTCAGCAGGCTTTGGTTCTTCCTTAACAGGCTCCGGCTTTTTTCCCTCAGGCTTTTTTCTTTCAACCCATTCGTATTTTTCAATATTAAGGGAATTGTTAATAACGCCTTCGATGTCAGCCTCGTTACCTTCAGCGACTACTCTGATGTAAAGACCATTTTTAGTGATGAAATCCCCTGCGCTGTCGTCATCAGTATCCTCTGGAATTGTTCCCACAACCTGACACACATTCCCAAGAGTTCTCAGCAAAAGCATCGCTCTGATAGCAGGCATAAGACAGGTTTCCTCATATGTAATCTTAATAGCCTTGATGCTTTCAGGGTCGCCCTCGTCATAAACCTGAATTTCTTCGCTTTCGCCGCTGTCTTCTTCCTTGACGGTTTCACCCTTCATAACAGCTGCAAAGCTACGGATTTTTCCCATAAGTTCAGAAAAGTCCGTAAGGTCTGCAGAATCGTCCTGGATAACATCAATTTCGTTTTTGAGGTTATCAGAACCTGCAAACAAAAGCTCATAAAGTGGCTCTTTTTCGTACTTGACAGTAGGGTC
>JAFTNX010000095.1 GCA_017451665.1 Oscillospiraceae bacterium
AACAAGGGCTACTGTACAAAGAGGTACAAGCAGTATATTCATAACCGGTGACAGGATTGAAACGTTATTAAAAAACATCATTACTATCGGAAGTGAAACTGCCCACAAGCAGAGAGATGCAATAAAATTTGTAACAAACGGTCTTAAAAGCTTTTTACATCTGATATACTTCATAACCATTGGTGAAATAACCGACAAAGCGAATGCGCCTGACATTGAAAGTAAAAATGACGCACTTCTTATATTTTCAGGTGAAAATACAGTCAATATTACACCACATATAGCTATTGTTGTAAGGCTGTCAGGACGTCGTCTCAGAAGTGCTGTAAGATTAAAAACAGTCATCATAACTGTTGCCCTCAAAACTGACGGGGACATTCCTGCAAAAAGCGAAAACAGCACAAGGACTATTTCGTTAAGAACGAATTTTGCTTTATATGAAAGTCGCACATAGCTTATGATATACATAAACACAAATGAAATTATAACAAGATGTGTTCCCGAAACGGAGAAAATATGCCCTATACCTACTCTGAAAAGGGACGTTTTGCTGGTATCTGATAGCTTTGATTTATTGCCACAAAGCATTGCACCTAAAAATGCACCCTCGTCACCATCAATCTGTGAGGTTATTTCTTTATAGATATAATCGCTGAAATTCTTTACTTCACGGGCAAAGGAAAAGCCTGTATTTGTGATTTCAAAGTCGGAAACTACTGTTGCTTTTAAAAATTCTCCTTCTGAAAAGCTATAATCAAAGCTATTGAAAGCTACATTATTCTCAATTACCTCATACTTCCCTACAAATGAGATTTCATCGGAATAGTCACATTCACAAGCAGGTGCAAAGAAAGATATTTTAGCATTTTTATTCTCGATTTCACCTTTTGCTTCAATTATCATAAGGTCGTTTTCAATATACTGATAATCTGTTATTTTACCGTTGAATGGTGCAGTTTTTCCGTTATATTCAATGGTTTTCATATAGTCGAAATAGTAAAACGCACCATAAATGAGCATTCCCACAGCTGAGGACATAAGAATTGTCATAGTGAGGACTTTTTTATTGAATTTTATAAAATAACACACGGAAAATGCAAGCAAAAGAAGTCCCGAAAACAACAGAATGTTGCTGATACCTAAAAAAGAGGCGAAAAACACCCCTGCAAGATAAGAAAATCCTGCAACAGCTGTCTTTCGCCTCATAAAATCAGTCCTTAATTTTTATAATATTACGCCATTTTAACGTCAAGTTCTCTACCTGCAATAAGGTGATAATGGAGGTGGAAAACTGTCTGACCTGCGTCAGGGCCACAGTTAGTAACAACTCTGAAACCATTTTTAAGGTTAAGGTCCTTAGCAAGTTTTGCAATAACTTCAAAGATATGTGCAACAACTGATGAATTTTCAGCTGTTATTTCTGATGCACCAGAAATATGCTTCTTTGGAATAAGAAGATAATGGATTGGTGCAGCAGGTGCAATATCCTCAAAAACATAAACAAGTTCGTCTTCATAAACCTTTTTAGAAGGAATTTCGCCATTTATAATCTTACAAAAAAGACAATCATTCATAGTGATTTCTCCTTACTTTACAAATTCAGCAATAATGTCGTTTACAGCATTAAGAGCGTCAGCAATCTTATTCTTATCGCCTACACCAGCCATAGCAGAGTCAGGACGTCCGCCACCCTTACCACCTGTGAGTGCAGCAACCTTACCAACAATCTTACCAGCGTGTGCACCCTTAGCAACAGCGTCCTTGCCTGCAACTACAACAAAGTTAGCCTTTTCGCCGTCGATACCTGCGATAACAGCGATTGTATCAGCGTTATTAGCCTTGATTTCGTCGCCCATTTTTCTAAGAATGTCAGGCTTAACATCGTTCATTGTAGCTGTAATAACAGATACACCATTAACGTCTGTCTTATTATCAAACATTGACTTAGCACGCATATTTGAAATTTCTGACTGGAGTGATTCCTTTTCCTTTTCAAGAGTCTTGATTTCATTCATAACGCTTGCACATCTGTTTGTAAGCTCCATAGGGTTAGCAATCTTGAGAATTTCAGCAGACTTTGTAATCATTTCAAAGTGTTCATTCATAAGCTTGAGAACACCACTTCCTGTTACAGCTTCAATTCTTCTTACACCTGAAGCAACTGAGCTTTCTGAAACAATCTTGAAAAGTCCGATTTTAGCTGTATTATCAAGGTGTGTACCACCACAGAATTCGATTGAAGCGTTACCCATTGTAACAACTCTTACTGTCTTGCCATACTTTTCACCGAAAAGTGCCATAGCGCCAAGCTTCTGAGCCTCTTCAATAGGCATTTCCTGCATTGTGATATCAAGAGCGTTAAGGATATATTCGTTAACGAGATTTTCAACCTTAATCTTTTCTTCCTCAGTCATAGCGCTGAAGTGTGAGAAGTCAAATCTGAGTTTTTCGTCGTCAACAAGCTGACCTGCCTGGTGAACGTGTTCACCGAGAACAGCTCTAAGAGCTGACTGGAGAAGGTGTGCGCAAGAATGGTTTCTCATAATTGAAAGTCTTCTGTCGTTGTCAACAGTAAACTTAGCCTTATCCCCTGTCTTAACAACGCCTGAAACAACAACTGCCTTGTGAGCAATCTTACCTGCAACAGCCTTCTGTGTATCGAGAACCTTAAGAGTAGCGTTATCAGTTGTGATTGTACCTGTATCGCCAACCTGTCCACCACTTTCTGCATAGAAAGCAGTCTGTGAAGTTACGATATAGATTTCACCACTATCAGCATTAGCTTCGCTGATAAGTTCTTCTTCAGTTGTGATAAAGTCAATTGTAGCTTCATTTTCAAGTCTGTCGTAGCCTACAAATTCGGTGTGGTAGTCCTTATCAATCTTATGGAAAACTGTTTCGTCAGCGCCCATATACTTAGAGCCACCTCTTGCCTTTCTTGCAGTTTCTCTCTGAATTTCCATAGCTTCCTTAAAGCCCTTTTCGTCACATGAGAAGCCCTTTTCTTCGAGAATTTCTCTTGTAAGGTCGATTGGGAATCCATAAGTATCTGAAAGAACAAAGCACTTCTGACCGTCAAGAACAGTTTCACCATTATTCTTCATATCTTCAACGTAGCCGTTAAGGATATTCATACCTCTGTCGATAGTTTCGTTAAAGTTCTTTTCTTCATTTGAAAGAAGCTTAACGATATATTCGTAGTTTTCCTCAAGCTCGTTATATTCATTCTTAGAATTATCAACAACAGTCTTTACAAGCTTTGTAAGGAACATTTCGTTAATTCCAAGAAGCTTTCCGTGTCTGATTGCACGTCTGATAAGTCTTCTCATAACGTAGCCTCTGCCTTCGTTTGAAGGGAGAACACCGTCAGATGCAAGGAAAGTAACAGCTCTGATATGGTCTGTAATAACACGGATAGAAATATCCTTCTTTCTGTCAGCGCCATATTCACAGCCTGCGATTTCACAAACGTGGTCACGGATAGCCTTAACTGTATCAACGTCAAAGATTGAATTAACATTCTGCATCATAGCAGCAAGTCTTTCAAGTCCCATACCTGTGTCGATATTCTTCTGTGCAAGCGGTGTATATGTTCCGTCTTCGTGTCTTTCAAACTGTGTGAATACGAGGTTCCAGAATTCCATATATCTGTCACAGTCACAGCCTACTGTACAGTCAGGGCTTCCACAGCCGTATTCTTCGCCTCTGTCAAAATAGATTTCTGAACAAGGACCACACGGACCATCAATTCCAGCTTCCCAGAAGTTATCGTCCTTACCCATTCTGAAAATCTTATCAAGTGGGAGTCCGATTTCTTCATGCCAGATTTTTTCTGCTTCATCGTCTTCTTCATAAACAGAAACAAAAAGTCTTTCAACAGGGATTTCAAGCACCTTGGTACAGAATTCCCAAGCCCATTCGATAGCCTCTCTCTTGAAGTATTCACCAAAAGACCAGTTACCAAGCATTTCAAAGAAAGTACCGTGTCTTGCAGTAATACCTACGTTTTCGATGTCGCCTGTTCTGATACACTTCTGGCAGTCAGCCATTCTTACGCAAGGTGGTGTTTCCTGACCTGTGAAGTAAGGCTTAAGAGGTGCCATACCTGCGTTAATAAGCAAAAGGCTGTTGTCGTTCTGTGGAACAAGTGGATAGCTCTTTACAACGAGGTGCCCCTTGCTTTCAAAGAACTTGATGTACATTTCACGAAGTTCGTTAAGTCCTGTCCATTTCATAATTTATCTCTCCTAATAAAAATTTACAATAAAAAAACTCCGTCCTCAAAAATGGGACGAAGTGAAATCCGTGGTACCACCCAAATTACACCTTTAAAAGGTGTCACTTTGAAATCTTTAACGCAGATTAAACGTCACAGGTTATTCCCCTGCAAAGCTCGTGGGTCAGCCACCAGAAGTCGTAACGTGGAAATTTTCACCGACCATTCCCTCTCTTTATTGTCCGTACTTTTGGATAATCCCGTCATCGCCTTTAAATATCAAATATATTATAACTACATTTCCCCAAAAAGTCAAGCATTTCAAAGAAAAATTGATTTACAAAACTCAAAAAAAGTATTATAATATAGAGTGTTTATGAAAAAGGAGTGATTTTATGGCAGATTTCAAGCCATTCAAGAGAAAAGCAAACTATTATGAAACCGACAAAATGGCGATTGTTCACCATTCAAATTATATCAGATTTTTAGAAGAGGCAAGAATTGATATGCTTTCGCAGGCAGGCTACCCTTTTGAACGTATGGAGGCTGAAGGGGTATGGATTCCTGTACTTTCTGTTGAATGCAGTTACAAATACCCTATTCGTTTTGGTGATGAATTTGAAGTAAGACCAAAGGTAACTGAATTCAACGGTTGCAAAATGGAGCTTTCTTATGAAATAATTAACATAACAGCTGGTGAAAAATTATCAGCTGTTGCAAAAACACGTCACTGTCTTACTGACGTGAATATGCGTCCTATAAGAAGTCAGAAAACTCACCCTGAAATCTACAAGGTTTTTGCACAAGGATTAGAGGAAGAATAATCAGGAATTTAAGATTTTATGTTGGAATTTTGTGGATAATATGTAAATATTGAATTTGTAAAAATCTATAAATCCCCTAAAATCGGAGTGTTTCTGACGAGGTGTCACAATTTGTCGAAAAGTTCTCAAAAAAAGCTATTGAAACAAGTTGGATAAAGTGATAAAATATTTTTCAGGCACGAAAATATTACTTATATGGAGAATTACGATGAATAACAAGATTAAAATTTTGATTGGCGACGACAGCGTAGAGTTCGGTGTTTGCTACGCAAGTGCTTTAAGAGAAAAGGATTTTTATGTGATTACACGACCAAAGGACGGAAAAGCACTTTTTGACGCTATCAGAAATGAACAGCCAGACGTTGTAATATGCGACGCAGTTTTACCTAATTTAGATGCAATTGAGCTTTTGAAAAGAATCAATTCAA
Organism: Oscillospiraceae bacterium; assembly: GCA_017451665.1. GTDB lineage: Bacteria > Bacillota > Clostridia > Oscillospirales > Ruminococcaceae > JAAZZIT01. The sequence continues at coordinate 5,469 of JAFTNX010000095.1, forward strand.
GTGATATGAAAAAGCCAAAGATGATTATAACTTCAAACTGTGACAACCCTTTTGTTGAAAAGTCAGTTATGGCAAAGGGTGCAGCGTATTTTCTACTCAGACCTTTTGATGTTGACGTGCTTAGTGAAAGAATCAAGGAGCTTATGGGAGTTTCGGACATAACCAACACTCCTGCTTTCTCAGACAACGACAACCAGTTTAATCTTGAAATTATCGTAACAGATATGATTCATCAGGTAGGTGTTCCTGCGCACATAAAGGGATACCACTATTTAAGAGAAGCTATTATGCTTTCAATTTATGATTATGAAATGCTCGAAAGTGTTACAAAACAGCTTTATCCTACTGTAGCAAAGAAATTTTCCACAACTCCTTCAAGAGTTGAAAGAGCTATTCGTCACGGCATTGAAAAGGCATGGGATAGAGGAAACGTAAATACAATCAACAGTATTTTTGGATTTACAATTGATGTAAACAAGGGCAAGCCTACAAATTCAGAATTTATCGCTATGATTACTGACAAAATCAGACTCAGCTATAAAAAGCAGATTGAATTCGGAATGATTGGTTAATATGAAACAAAAAAGTACCCACACTAATGGGTACTTTTTATTTTGGGTATTTTACGCATTATTGAGGTATTCTTCCTGGATATCTGTATTTTACAAAAATGTTCAGGTGGCAATCCTTATTATCTTGTCCCCTTGCCGAAATAATTCAATAAAATATCTTTGATAAAGTTATAACGTCGTGCATAAGAATTTTCTACACGAATCAGGTTAAAACCGTGTGCTTTACAAATTGCATTTTTCTTTTCATCACGCTTTCGTACAACTTCATCTTCGATATGCTCTTTTCCATCAAGTTCAATTGCTAATACAGGGAATTTCTGATTATTGTACCCTTTTTGGTATATAACAAAATCAAAACGCCCTGTGTAAAAAAGGTCATCATATGTCACATTTTCGCTGAACACATGCGAAATAGCAACCTCCTTTTCTACAGAACATTTGTTATCGGTATATAGAATATTATCTAGCGCGTGATTAAGACTCTGCATAAACGCTTCTTCTGTTTCCGTACTGTATGGTTTAATACCCAGTGCTCTTGAATAAACGTTATTCGGAGTAACCTTTGAAATACCGTTGCTTTTTACATATTGCACGAGCTCATAAATATCATCATTTCCGATATCTGAGTGAAGTCTTTCTAGTTCCTTTGTGCTTGAAAGTACTATCAATTGTTTCTTTGCACGGGATACAGCCACATTGACAAGCTCCTTGTTATTCTTCAGCCATTCATATGTTTTGGGATGAGTCTTATCAGTTATTGCCAATGAAAATAGAATAACATCTTTTTCATCACCCTGAAATGCGTGAACAGTGCCACAAGTTACATTAACAAGATTTTCGGCTTTTAAAGCACTGCTTATATAATCCCGCTGATTTGTAAACGGAGTTATAATTCCTATACTCTTATCTTTGTTTGCTTTTGCGTACTGAACTATCATTTCTGTCTCGGATGGCGAAGTATTTTTATCTGTTGTGGTATTATTTTCAATATCAACGAAAATCAATGAGTTCGCAGACTCCGAAGAAGATTTTATTTTCAGCCGTCTGTTGTAATACTTTTTGTTATTGAACTCAATTATGGGCTTTGCACAACGATAATGATAACTAAGTAAGATTTCATTGCTGACAGCGTCACAGGCAAGATATGTTTTGTAAATAGAATTTTTAATGTAATCATATTCATCGGAAATACCGTATTTCTTACGCAACGAGTCGTTAACACCCGAGTCAAGCAGTACGACTGGATT
>JAFTNX010000096.1 GCA_017451665.1 Oscillospiraceae bacterium
ACCGTCACTTCTTACAAATACTAACAGCAACTACCCTGATACAACAGCTTTTAATCAGAAGCTTGCTTCACTTTATGGTGCAAGAGTATCTGGTTTTACAGGAAAAACAGGTGATATTCATTTTATTACTCTTAACTGTAATTCTATAAGAAATGAATATGCCCTTGACGGAGAAAATCTTTTTGGTGAAACCTGTCAGATTTTGCTTGACTGTATTTTTAATCCTGTTATTGAAAATAACGGTTTTGCAACAAAAGAGTTTTCTATAAGAAAGCAGGAGCATATTGACTATATTGAGTCGCTTATTAACGATAAAAGAGGTTATGCCGTAAAGCAGGCTTATGAAACAGTATTTAAAAACGAGCCTTTTGCTGTAAATTCAAATGGTACTGTGGATAAGGCTATACTTCTTAACGAAACTAATACCTATGAAATTTATAAGGAACTTCTTGAAACGGCACCAATTGAGATTTTTGTAGTTGGTGGAGGAAATCTTGATGAAATAGCAGGTATTTTAAAGGAAAAGTTTTCGTCAATCAAGAGAAACGCTGACGATATTCCACAGTTTGAATGTTTCAGTGCTCTTAAAACTGAAATGGCTGATATTGTTGAGCCTATGGAAGTTAATCAGAGCAAAATGGTTATGGCATTCAAGAGTGACTGTAAGGATATTTATGTTTGTAAGCTTATGTCAGCACTTCTCGGTGGGTCTGCATTTTCACTTTTGTTTACAAATGTAAGAGAAAAGCTCAGCCTTTGTTATTACTGTGCAGCACGTTATGTTGACGGTAAGGGCACACTTGTTATCGACAGTGGTGTTGACCTTAAAAATATCGAGCTTGCAAAGAAGGCTATTTCTGAACAACTTAATGATATTGCAGAAGGTAAATTCACAGATGAACTTCTTGATAATACAAAGCTTATGCTTAAAGGTGTACTTCGTTCTGCATTTGACTCAATCGGTGGAATTTCATCATGGTATCTTAACAATGTTATCAAGAGCGTTGATTATAACCCTGAACAGGTTATGGAAATATATGATAATATTTCAAGAGAACAGGTTATAGAGTGTGCTAAGACATTTAAACTTGATACCGTATACCTTCTTGAAAGCAAAAGCCAGAAGGCTGAGGAGGTGCAGTAATGGGATACGAAAAGAAAGTTGTTAAAAACGACAGAGTCGGCGAACAGTATACTTATGTAAAGCATCCGTCAGGTCTTAACATCTACATCTGGGAGCTTAACGGATTTTCTACAACTGACGCATATTTCGGTACAAAATACGGCTCTATAAATACACGCTTTAAAACAAATAAGGACAAGGACTTTGTTGATGTACCTGAGGGTATTGCACACTTCCTTGAACATAAGCTTTTTGAAAATGAAGATTGTGATGTTTTTGAACTTTATGCAAAAACAGGCGCAAACGCAAATGCTTATACTTCCTTTGACCAGACAGTTTATCTTTATAACTGTACTGATAAGTACCTTGAATCTCTGGAAATTCTTCTTTCCTTTGTTCAGAAGCCATATTTCACACAGGAAACTGTTGATAAGGAACAGGGAATTATCGGACAGGAAATCAAAATGGTTCAGGACAGCCCTGACAGACAGGCATATTTCAATCTTCTTAAATGCTTGTTTGTAAATCATCCTGTTAAGGTTGATATTGCAGGTACCATTGAATCTATTGCAAAAATTGATGCTGACCTTCTTTACAGATGCTACCATACATTCTATAATCTGAATAATATGGCACTTTGTATCGCAGGTAATGTTAATGTTGATGATATTCTTAAAGTGTGTGACGAACAGTTGAAGCCTTGTGAGGATATTGAGCTTGAAACTGCTTTTCCTGATGAACCACTTGAAATTGCACAGGAAAGCTACGTTGAAAAAATGAAAGTTTCTATGCCTATCTTCTATATGGGATATAAGTGCGAGCCTAAAAAGGGTAAGGAGCTTATCAAGGCACAGGCTACTGCATCTATTCTCAATACGCTGATTATGGGAACAACTTCAAAGCTTTATAAAGAGCTTACTGAAGAAGGACTTATAAATTCACAGTTCGGAACTGAGGTTTTCTTTGGTGACGGATATTTTACTTGTATCTGTGGTGGCGAATCCAAAAATCCACAGCTTGTAAAGGAAAGAATTTTTGAAGAAATCGAAAGATTAAAGCATGAAGGTCTTGACAGAGAACAGTTTGAAATTGTTAAGAAATCTGTTTATGGTGGTATCATCAGAGGCTTTAATAACAGTGAAAGCTGTGTTTCACTTATGCTTAATGCGGATTTCTTTGGTGTAGACCCGTTTGACGATGTTGAAACCTATGCAAATCTTACCTTTGAAGATGTTACAAAGGGACTTTACGAATTTTTTGACAGTAAAAAATCAGCAATTTCAATTGTTGAACCTGTATAATTGCTGACGAAAGGACGAATTTTATGACACAACAGTTAACTGCTTTGGCAAAGACTGTCAGCGAAGAAGTTATTAAGGAAGTCAGAAGCAACCCTGACAAAATCTATTTTCCGTTTTTCGGAGAAGGGGATAATATCCTTAAAAATGGTTTTCGTGTTGACAGAATAATGTTCACCATTCCGGGAACAGATTTTAATATCTATTGGTATGGATTTCTTATTGCTGTGGGACTTCTTCTGGCACTTATCTATGGCTTTAAGAGAATGAAGACAGTAGGAATTGACCCTGACAGAGCTACTGACGCTGTAATCGGTGGTTTTCTTGGCGCAGTAGTTGGTGCAAGACTTTATTATGTACTTTTCAGTCTTGATAACTACACAAAAGCTGACGGTAGCCTTGATTTCAAGGAAATGATTAACTTCCGTGATGGTGGTCTTGCTATTTATGGTGGAGTTATCGGTGCTATACTTGTGGGTGGAATTATCGCTAAAATCAAAAAGCTCAAGGTTACAGCACTAATGGACGTTGCAGGTCCTTGCTTCTTTATCGGACAGGCAGTAGGCAGATGGGGTAACTTCTTTAACCACGAGGCTTTCGGTGGAAATACAACTCTTCCTTGGGGTATGATGAGTAACAGAACAATTGAGTATCTTGCAACAAACTACGATTCAATCGAAGGTAAGGTTGATAACTTCCTTCCTGTTCACCCATGCTTCCTCTATGAATCACTCTGGTGTATTTTAGGATTTACTCTCCTGCATTTCTATTTAAAGCATAGAAAATTTGACGGTGAAGTATTCCTTATGTATATCGGCTGGTACGGTCTTGGAAGATTCTTTATCGAAGGCTTGAGAACAGACAGCCTTTACTTCGGACAGATAAGAGTTTCACAGCTTGTAGCTGGTACTTGCGTTCTTGCTGCAATTCTCCTTATTATTGTTTTCAGAAGTATGGTAAAGAGAAATGCTGAATATGAGCTTTTCTGTGATACAGAGCTTTCAAAGGAACAGCTTGCTGAGTACAATGCATACGAAGAAATCAAGGCTAAGAAAAAGGAAATCAAGGAAAAAATCAACGCTGCTAAGGCTAAGGGCGAAAGTACTGCTGAACTTGAAAAACAGCTTGCAAACCTTAAAGCTGATGTTTCAAAAAAGCATAAGCCTGATGAAAAGAAAGAAGAGAAAAAAGAATATACAAATATCGTTGACGAGGATGACGAGGGTGAAGATGAACTTATCATTCACCGTGCTGATGACGGAGAAGACGATATTGAATTCAAGGATGAAGAGTCAGAGGAATTCGAAGAAGATGATGCTGATGATGTTGACTTTGTAGAAGATGATTTTGACGATTTGGAGGATGATTTTGATGAGTAAGATTATTGACGGAAAGGCAGTTTCTGCAAGCGTTAAAGAAGCTATCAGAACAGAACTTGAAGAACTTAAGGCAACTAAGGGACTTACTTGTGGACTTGCTGTAATTATCGTAGGTGATGACCCTGCATCAAAAGTTTATGTAAGAAATAAGAAGCTTGCTTGTGAAGCTTGTGGATTTGATTCATTTGAATACGCTCTTCCTGCTGAAACAACTCAGGAAGAACTTCTCGACCTTATCAATAAGCTTAACAATGACGACAGAGTAGACGGTATTCTTTGTCAGCTTCCACTTCCAAAGCACCTTGATGAAAAGGTCGTTATCAATAATATCTCACCTGCAAAGGACGTTGACGCTTTCCATCCTGAAAACGTAGGTCAGATTATGATTGGTGACTATAAATTCCTTCCATGTACTCCTGCAGGTGTTATGGAACTTATCGCTTCAACAGGCGTTGAAATTGCAGGTAAGGAATGCGTAGTAGTAGGAAGAAGTAATATCGTTGGTAAGCCAATGGCAATGCTTTTGCTCCACAAGAGTGGTACTGTTACAATCTGTCACTCAAAGACAAAGGACCTTGCAGAGGTTTGCAGAAGAGCTGATATCCTTGTTGCAGCAGTTGGTGTTCCTAATCTTATCAAGGGCGATATGATTAAGGAAGGCGCTGTTGTTATCGACGTTGGTATGAACAGACTTGACAACGGAAAGCTCTGTGGCGACGTTGAATTTGAAACTGCAAGCGAAAAGGCAAGCTATATCACACCTGTTCCAGGTGGGGTAGGTCCTATGACTATTGCTATGCTTATGAAGAACACACTTACAGCAGCAAAATCAAAGCTTAAGGACTAATTTTTAATAAAATGTAAATTTTGGAATTTGCTAAGAAATGTCTTTGACAAATTGATTGATGTCTGTTATAATATTAGCTGTGTGTGAATGCACATAAATAATTTTTATCCCCGTACTCGGATTACGGAATAAGCCACTTGTGGAAATTACCTACCGTATTCTTTGTCGGAGGAAATAAGGAAAGAGGTAAAATCATGCTTAGAAAAGAAGAAAAAACAGCTGTAATCGAAGCTAACAGAAAGCACGATACAGACACAGGTTCACCAGAAGTACAGATTGCTATTCTCACAAAGAGAATTAACGACCTTACTGAACACCTTAAGACACACAAGAAGGACCACCACTCAAGAAGAGGACTTCTCAAGATGGTAGGTCGTAGAAGAAACCTTCTTAACTACCTTATGAAGAAGGATATCAACAGATACAGAGAAACAATCGAAAAGCTCGGTATCCGTAAGTAATTTCAGTTACACATTGAGGCAGCGGTATATTTTTACCGTCTGCCTTTTGGTGTATATTGAGATTGAAATTGTAAATCATGCAGTAGTCTTTTTAGCATTAAACAGAACTGAAAATATCGGATTTTCGGCTGTGTTTATTGCTAAAGCTGCTGCTGGAAAATAAATTAACGGAGGCAGAAATTATGTTTGAAAATTACAGAACATTTGAAACCACATATGCAGGCAGACCTGTTGTGGTTGAAACAGGCAAAACTTGTGAACTTTCTAACGGTTCATGCTGGGTAAGATACGGCGAAACAGTTGTTATGGCTAACGTAACAGCAAGCGCTAAGCCAAGAGAAGGCGTTGATTTCTTCCCACTTTCAGTTGACTATGAAGAAAAGCTCTATGCAGTAGGTAAGATTCCTGGCTCATTCCTCAAGAGAGAAGGTAAGCCATCAGATAAGGCTATCCTTACTTCAAGATGTGTAGACAGACCTATCAGACCACTTTTCCCAAAGGATATGAGAAATGACGTTTCAGTTGTTATGACAGTTCTTGCTGTTGACCCTGACTGTTCACCTGAAATCGCTGGTATGATTGCTACTTCTATTGCAATTTCTATTTCAGATATTCCTTGGAATGGGCCTGTTGCAAGCATTAACGTAGGTTATGTTGATGAACAGCTCGTTCTCAACCCAACTCTCGAAGAAAGAGCAAAGAATACTCTTAACCTTACAGTTGCAGGCTCTGCTGAAAAGATTGTTATGATTGAAGCAGGCGCTGAAGAAATTCCTGATGACCTTATGCTCGAAGCAATCCTTAAAGGTCACGAAGAAATCAAGAAGATGGTTGCTTTCATTTCTGATATTCAGAAGGAAATCGGCAAGCCAAAGTTTGAATTTGAATCACAGGAAGTTGACCACGACCTCTTTGATAAGGTTGAGGCTCTGGTTGGCGAAGACGTGAAGTACGCACTTGATACAAACGATAAGAATGTAAGAGATGCAAGACTTCAGCCAATCGTTGATAAGGTTCATGCTGAATTTGACGAGCAGTATCCTGAAAAGGTTGCTATGCTTGATGAAATTATGTACAAGCTCCAGAAGAAGATTGTTAGAAACTGGCTTTACGAAGGTAAGCGTGTAGACGGCAGAGGTATTGACGAAATCAGACCTCTTGCTGCTGAAGTTGGACTTCTCCCAAGAGTTCACGGTTCAGGTCTCTTTACAAGAGGACAGACACAGGTACTTACAATCTGTACTCTCGGCCCTGTAAGCGAAGCTCAGAAGATTGACGGTCTTGATGAAGAAGAATCAAAGAGATATATGCATCAGTATAACTTCCCAAGCTACTCAGTTGGTGAAACAAGACCTTCAAGAGGCCCTGGAAGAAGAGAAATCGGTCACGGTGCTCTCGCTGAAAGAGCTCTTGAACCAGTTATCCCATCAGTTGAAGACTTCCCATACGCTATCAGAATGGTTTCAGAAGTTCTTTCTTCAAATGGTTCAACATCACAGGGTTCAATCTGTGGCTCAACTCTTGCTCTTATGGACGCTGGTGTTCCAATCAAGGCTCCTGTTGCTGGTATTTCATGTGGTCTTATCACTAAGGAAGACGGAAGCTGGATGACAATGGTTGACATTCAGGGACTTGAAGACTTCTACGGCGATATGGACTTTAAGGTTGGTGGTACACATAAGGGTATCACAGCTATCCAGGTTGACATCAAGGTTGATGGTCTTACACCTGACATCATCAAGGAAGCATTTGCTAAGACTCATAAGGCAAGACTCCATATTCTTGATGAAGTAATGCTTAAGGCTATTCCTGAATACAGACCAACAGTTAATAAGTGGGCACCTAAGATGCTTACAACTAAGGTTCCTGTTGATAAAATCAGAGAAGTTATCGGTAGCGGCGGAAAGGTTATCCAGAAGATTTCTGCTGAATGCGAAGTTAAGATTGACATCGAAGAAGACGGAAATGTATTTGTTTCTGGTCTTGACCTTGAAAAGGCACAGAACGCTATCAACATCATCAACACAATTGCAAACGACCCTGAAGTTGGTTCAATCTATAAGGGTAAGGTTGTAAGAATTATGGACTTCGGCGCATTTGTTGAAATCGCTCCAGGTAAGGACGGTCTTGTTCATATTTCAAAGCTTGATATGAACAGAGTAAACAAGGTTGAAGACGTTGTTTCAATCGGCGATGAAATCGTAGTTAAGGTAATGGAAATTGACAAGCAGGGCAGAATTAACCTTTCAAGAAAGGACGCTCTTGCTGATATCGAGGCTAAGAAGAACGCTGAAAACTAATTTGTGAATTTAAGGGTGAAGAAATTCACCCTTTTATTTTTTCACTCTTGAAAAAGGTGAACATTTGTAGTAAAATGATAATAGCCTTTCACAACGATATGAGTTTTTTCATATTTTGTAGTAATAATTGTGAAAGGGTGATTTTATGAATGAGATTGCTGTTGCGATACTTACTTTGCTGACAGTATGCCTTGTGACATCTTTGCTGTTGTGTTACACAAAATACAAGAAAAAACAACATAAAATGGGCGTAATTATAATTCCAGTAAATGATAATACGGAGAATGTTGATTTTATCGTCAAATCAGCTTATTTTGAGGAATGCTTTGATAATACCCCCGACGGAAGAGAAATTCTTATAGTTGATTTCGGGTGTTCACCTCAGGTGTGGGAGCATTATGTAAGGCTTGCGTCACAGTATAGCATCGTTCACGCAATTAACAGCTATGAACTTGTGGCTTATATCAAAGTGAAATATATTAAAAAATACGATTGAAAAATCAGAAAGGACTGCAAATGCTTGAAAAAGAAATGACATTTCTTGAGGGAAGTGTTGATTGTGTAGTATATAGAAACGACGATAACGGGTTTGCAGTTCTTACTCTTGATGTGGACAATGAACCTGTTACTGTTGTCGGGGATTTTGGAAATGTTGAAGAGGGCGAAGAGCTTAAACTTACTGGCGAATTTGTAAATCATCATAAATTCGGACTTCAGTTTAAGGCACATCTTTGTGAAAGAGCTTTGCCGAAAAGTACCTCAGCTATTAAGAAATACCTTTCAAGTGGTGTAATTAAGGGCATAGGACCTGTACTTGCAAGAAAAATTGTCAAAAAGTTCGGTGAAGATACCCTTGAAATCTTTGAAAATGACCCTGACAAACTTTTAGAAATAGACGGAATTTCACCAAAAAGTCTTGATAAAATAATGGAAAGCTATAAGCACGTTTTTGGTGTGAGAAGTCTGATGATTTTTCTTGCTAAATATGAAATCCCACCGACTTATGGTGTTCGTGCATGGAAAAAATGGGGCGAAAACGCACAGGAGGCTATTAAGAAAAATCCGTATCTTCTTTGTTCAAATGGTGTTGGGTATCCTTTTTCAAATGTTGAGGAATTTGCAAGACAGCTTGAAATTCCAAATGATGATGTAAACAGAGTTAAGGCAGGGATTTCGTGGGTACTTTCTGAAAATACTAAGCTTGGTCATACCTGTCTGCCTGCTGACAGATTAAAGGAAACTACCATTAAGTTTTTGTCAATTGATGAAAATACCTATGACAGCGTTCTGAATGATGAAATTTCTGAAGAAAACATTCATATTTATTATAAGAATAACCGTCCTTTTGTGATGCTAAATGATTATTATAACGCAGAAGATTACATTTCACGACGCCTTAAAATTATGCGTGACTTGTCTTATGATAATGAAATTGATTTTTCTGATGTTATTGACCTTGCAGAAGACCAGTTTGGTATCACTTATGAAGAAATTCAGAGAAAAGCTATAAATACGGCACTTTCAAGAGGATTTCTTGTACTTACAGGTGGACCTGGTACAGGTAAAACCACCACTCTGAATGGTATTATTTCTCTCTTTCAACAGCAGGGGCTTAACGTTATGATTTCTGCACCTACCGGAAGAGCAGCAAAGAGAATTTCCGAGCTTACAGGCTATCACGCAAAAACAATTCACAGACTTTTGGAGGTTAAATATTCCGAAGGGGATATGCCTAAGTTTTTACATAACGAAAACAATCAGCTTGAATGTGACGTTATGGTAATTGACGAAATGTCAATGGTTGATTCACTTCTTTTTGAATCACTTCTGAGAGCCTTGAAATTCAACTGTTATCTCATTATGGTAGGGGACTCTGACCAGCTACCGTCTGTTGGCGCAGGAAATGTTTTGAAGGATATTAT
>JAFTNX010000097.1 GCA_017451665.1 Oscillospiraceae bacterium
CAGGTTACAAGCTGTGTAAACAGCGTTGTCAAAACCTCACTTTCTGTTGACGGCGAAAAAAGCTATATTACCGATAAATCCACAGAAATTGAGCTTGTGAGAGAATTTGGTCAGATTTGGTCAATGTTTGTTTCGTCACTTCGTTCTGTAAATGAAAATATCGGTGAAGAAAAACTTTCCCTTAAGGAATTTTCGGATATGCTGACACTTCTGTTTTCACAGATGAGTATTTCAAACCCACCGCAAAGACTTAATACAGTTACCGTTGCAAGCGCAGAGCATTCACGCCTTTCAGCTGTAAAATCCGTTTTTGTGCTTGGAGTTAATGCAGACAGACTTCCTTGTAAGGTTTCTAAGGGAGGAATTTTCACCGATAAGGAGATAAGAACTCTTGAAGAACTCGGCTTTGAACTTGCATCTGATGCAATTGATGCTGTAAAAACCGAAAGACTTGTTGCATACCTTGCACTTACACAAGGCTCTGACGAACTTACTGTTTGTTGTCCTAAGGCTGATAAAAAGGGAAAAAGCCTTGTTCCGTCAGTGATTGTGAGAGATTTGATAAAGATGTTTGGTAATGGCGTTGTGGAAGATGTTTCAAAGCTCAAAGCTGACTTTTTCTGCCTTACTGAAAAATCAGCATACTCAAAGTTTTCTGAATGTATGAACGATAATACAACAGAAGCTGTTACTTTAAAAACTGCCCTTGAAAAGCTCCCTAAGACTTCCTATAAGGTTAAAAGCCTTTATGAAAATTCCAGAAAGAGAAAATTCTCCCTTTCAGAAGAAGTAAGCGAAAAGCTGTTTTTCAGAAATTCAGGTGACGAAAAGGTAATTAACCTTTCACCGTCATCAATTGAAAAGTATAATAAATGTCCTTTTGATTATTTCTGTAACTATGGTCTTAATCTCAGAACACCTGTTAAAAACGAAATCAACGGAATAAATCGTGGAAATATCTTCCACTATGTCCTTGAAAATCTTCTTTCTGTAAAAGAAGACGGAAAAACTACATATAATACCGATTTTGAAAAAATGACCGAAGCTGAAATCCGTGAAAAGGTCACAGTCCTTGCCAATGAATATAAGAATAATAATATGGGTGGCGATTTCGGTAAAAATTATCGCTTTGAAAAGATTTTTTCAAGAATTATTGAAAACACCGTTTCCGTTGTACTTAATATCCAGCTGGAGCTTTTAAATTCCTCATTTAAACCTGAAGCGTTTGAATACTCAATTACCGATGCCGACGGAAAATCAATGCTCAGAATTAAAGGTGACGACTTTGTTGTAAACGTAAGGGGGATTATCGACAGAATTGATACCTTTACAAACAAAGACGGAAAAAGCTATGTCAAGATTGTTGACTATAAAACGGGAAGAGTTTCAAACCTGCTTAAAAAGGTGTTTCACGGTGTAAGCTTACAGCTTATTATCTATCTTCTTGCACTTCTTGAAGGGGATAGCGACTATAACAGGGAAGACACCACAGCAGGTGGAATTGTCTATACCCCTGCAATTTATATCGACTCATCTTCAGCTGTTTCGGAAGATAAAAAAGCTCCGTCCGACGTTGACGGAGAAGCAAAACTTGAAATCAAAGCAGGCTTTGCAAGGGATTATGTAAATAAAAAACTTCACAGACTTGGATTTGTCCTTGATGATGAAGAGGTACTTTTTGCATTGTCCCATACAGAAAAATCAACCTTTATTCCAAAGGATTCTCACGGAAAACTTAATAGCGAAGCTATCAGAGCTATCGGTAAGCATACCTCCGAGCAGGTTAAAAAGGTTGGCGAAAGACTTAAAACAGGCGATATTTCAGCAATTCCTCTTGTTGACGCAACAGGTACACAAATCAAAAAGCCTTGTTCATACTGTGAATTTTTTGATATCTGTGGCGTGAAAAATGCAAAACCTGAAAGACTTATGACTAATGACGACGAGGATAAACTGCTGAGTATTCTTGACGATTATATGAGAAAAGAGGTGAAGTAATGGCTGCTAATTGGACTAAGGACCAGCTTAAAGCTATAAATTCAAAAAATAAAGCTACAATAGTTTCTGCCGCTGCCGGAAGTGGTAAAACTGCCGTTTTAGTTGAAAGAACAATAAGAATGCTTACAGACGAAAGTCTTGGTATCGAGGCTGATAAACTGCTTGCTGTTACTTTCACAAATGATGCTGCTAATAATATGAAAGAAAAGCTTTCAACAGCAATGTCTAAAATTCTCGAAAAAAATCCTGAAAATCAGTGGGTTTCAAGACAGCAGGAGCTTCTTTCTCTTGCTACTATCTGTACAATTGACTCTTTTTGTATGGACCTTGTTAAGAATAATATCAACGACCTTGAGGTTTCATCGAGCTTTACTATGATTGATGAGCAGGAGCATAATATTCTCACTCAGAAGGCTTTTATGGAAACTGCCGAGGAATACTATAAGAATAAACCTGATACTATGAAGATTTTACTTGATAATTTTGCTGAGGAGGACGACTCCGAGATTATAAATTATGCAGGTAAACTTCTTAAATTCAAAGGCTCACTTCCTTTTCCTGAACAGTGGAAAAGAAAGGCTGACGAAAGAATAGATAATGGTATGAACCATATTCTTGAAAATGCACAAAAAGTTCTTTTGGATAACAGCAAACGACTTTTCAGCGCTTATGATACGCTTTATAATAATACTGTGATAGCTGACCGTAAGACAGAGTATACACCTGTTATGGATGTCATCAATTCTGCTGCACAATTGTTTGAAACAGAAGATTATGAAAGTGTGGTTAACAGCGAAATTTTTGCTCTTCTTTCATCACTTAAATTCCCTCGCAAACCAAATGCGAGTAAGCTTAACGACCTTGAAAAGAACGTTTATACCCTTATTGATAGCGTCAAGAGTGCAATTAAGGATATTGTCAAGAATGTCCTTGATAACGCTCCACCAATGAAAGATGCTCTTGATGATGTTATTTACCAGACAAAAACTGTTTTCAATGCCTTGTGGGAATTTACAAAAGACGCAGAAAATCTTTTGTGGGAATATAAACTCGAAAAGAATAAACTTCACTTTTCTGATGTTACAAAGCTCACAATAAAGCTCCTTGCAGAGGAAACCGAGGACGGCTTTGATAAAACCGACCTTGCACAGTCTATTACTGCTGATGGTAAATATAAAATTATCCTTATTGACGAATTTCAGGACGTAAATAATTTGCAGGACGTTATTTTCAAGTGCGTTTCTGATACTAAAGATACTGAAATTTTAGGTAAGAATGTCTTTGTTGTAGGGGATATGAAACAGTCGATTTACCGTTTCAGACAGTCAAACCCTGCGATTTTTGAAAACACAAGAAACCTTGCTGAATTTAGCCCGTATAGTAACAGGTGTTCAGCTATCTATCTTAAAAAGAATTTCCGAAGCAGAAAGAATATTCTTGATTTTACAAATTATATCTTTGAAAAGGTTATGTCCGAGGAAGTCGGCGAAATCATATACGATGAAAATGAACGCCTTGAACTTGGTGCTTCGTATGTGGGCGATGACCCGACAACTGATATTATGTTTATTGACTCAGAGAGCTGTAATTGTTCTGATGATGACGATAATGAAGTTGAACTTAATACTGAATGCAGAATAGTTGCCGAAAAAGTCAGAGATATGATTGACAATAAATTTCAGGTTTGCGAAGGCGATAAGCTGAGAAACTGCCGTGAAGGTGATTTCTGCGTCCTTCTGAGAACGGGTAAACTTGTGAATGAATATATCAGAGCCTTTGAATCTGTGGGTATCAAGGCTGTTGGTGACGCAGTAAAAGGCTATCTTGGTGCAAGAGAAATAAGCCTTGCACTCAGCCTGCTGAGAATTATTGATAACCCTATGCAGGATATTCCTCTTGTGGCAGTAAGCCTTTCACCGATTTTCGGATTTACACCTGACGAAATTTCAAAAATCAGACTTGTTGATAAATTCAAGAGATTTTATCAGCTTTTTCTTGCGATTTCCCGTGACGAGAGAGTTGAGGAATATGGCTATAAAAATGTTGATATAGGCGACGATACCATTACAATGAAATGTAAAAATGCTGTTTCTGTAATTTCAAAACTGCGTTTCTATGCGTCGGGAATGTCCCTTGAAAAGCTAATCCGAAAAATCTATGATGTAACAGACCTGATGTCTGTTGCAGCTTCATTTGAAAACAGTAGCCAGAAACGTGCAAATCTTCGCTATCTTGTAAAACTTGCATCTGACTATGAAAATTCAACAGGTGGAGGACTTAGCGACTTTTTAAGATATATCGACAACGTTTCAAAGTCAAATAACGACTTTGAAGAGGCACTTACAGTTTCACCTGATAAACGTACTGTTACAATCAAGACAATTCATAAATCAAAGGGCCTTGAATATCCGATTGTTATTGTAGGGGATTTGTCAAGAAATTATAATATTCCAAACGTAAAGGACAAGCTTGTTCTTAATGAAAATTTAGGCTATGGAGTTACCTTGAGAAATAACCTTCCTAAATGTAATTCACAGACGTTTTTCTTTACCACAATTGACGATAAGAATATTCTTGAACAAAAAAGCGAAGAGCTGAGAATTCTCTATGTAGCCATTACAAGAGCAAAGGAAAAACTTATTATTCCTCTTAATCTTAAAAAGAGGTCAAAAGATAGGATAAAAAAGCTTGCTACTTCTTTTGAAAAGGAAGGTGAACTTCTCCCGAAAGAAATTGAAAAGCTCACCTGCTATGGTGAAATTATTTCTGCTGCACTTCTTTTTCACCCTGAATGTGCTAAACTGCTTTCTTACGTTAAAGCGGAGGGACTAAAATTTCTTGTGAGACATAAATGTGATTCAGTTGTTTTTGAAAATATGACTATATCAGATGATGTATCAGTTGATAAAGCTCCGAAAATCAATGCTTCTGTAGATATGTCACTTCTTGACAAACTTTATAATAGTATTTCTTTTGAGGAAGAAAATCCATGAACAGCTCCTGCAAATACACACGGAACATCAGCTCTTCCACAGGACCGATCACCAGCAGGTAGAAGAAAAAATCATACAAAAG
>JAFTNX010000098.1 GCA_017451665.1 Oscillospiraceae bacterium
GACGGGACAAATTCCACAGGTGGGGAATTATCTTTTGCCAATGCATCTGCCTGTTTTTCTTTGTGGGCTTATCTGCTCGTGGAATTACGGCTTTGCTGTGGGGCTTATCCTCCCACTTTTCAGAAGCTTTCTTTTTGGTGCGCCACCACTCTACCCAAACGCAATAGTAATGTGCGCTGAGCTTGCAGTTTACGGGCTCGTGTGTGGATTTATCTTTAACAAAACAGGAAAGCAAAACCTTAAAAAGCTGTATATTTCCCTTGTGTCAGCTATGATTGCAGGAAGAATTGTCTGGGGCGTTGTAAAAGCCATTCTGCTGGGCATAAAAGGAAACACCTTTACACTGAAAATGTTTATAATTGACGGTTTTGTGGAAGCAATCCCGGGAATAATTTTACAGCTTATTCTCATTCCGGTTGTGATGACGGTTTTAAACAAAGCAGGTCTTATAAAATTCAGAAAATAAAAAATCACCTCTGAGAAAATCAATTCTCGGAGGTGTTTTTGTTTGACAAATCGGTATTTCTCACGGCTTCCCTCACCTTTAAAACATAGCTTGGTGAAACTGAAAGCTCGTCAATTCCCATTCTCAAAAAGGTTTCTGTAAGGGTTGTGTCGGCAGCAAGCTCGCCACAAATTCCAATCCAGCCACCATTTTTGTGAATGTTTTTTGCTGAAAATTCTATAAGTCTTAAAATGCCCTCGTGGTGAGTGTCACAAAACTGCTCAACACGGGGATTTTGTCTGTCGCAGGCAAGAGTGTACTGTGTCAGGTCGTTTGTGCCCACGCTGAAAAAATCGCACATAGGTGCAAGCTTATCGCTTATTATGGCAGCAGCAGGAGTTTCAATCATAATGCCAAGCTCAACCCTTTCGCTTATCGGGATTTTATCTTTTTCAAGGTCGTTTTTCACCTGTTCGCATATGTTTAAAATCTGTGAAAGCTCGTCTGTGCTTGTTATCATCGGAAACATTATTCCCAGATTTCCATAGGCTGACGCTCTGTATAACGCCCTGAGCTGTGTTTTGAAAATCTCAGGGCGTGTAAGACAAATTCTTATTGCACGATAGCCAAGTGCAGGATTTTCTTCCTTTTCAAGTCCGAAATAAGCCACCTGTTTATCTGCACCGATATCAAGAGTTCTGATAATGACCTTTTTCCCAGCCATACTTTCAAGCACTTTGCGATATGCAGTAAGCTGTTGTTCCTCGGTAGGAAAATTACTGCTTTCAAGGTAGAGAAATTCGCTACGGAAAAGTCCTATTCCTCCTGCATCATTCACAAGCACAGCACCTATATTATCAACTCCACCGATGTTTGCAAAAATATTTATTCTTTTGCCGTCGAGGGTGACATTTTCTTTTCCACGGAGCTTATTCAAAAGCTTCTTTTTTTCTTCGTCATCACGCTTTTTTTGTGACAGTCTTTCCACAGTTTTTTCATCGGGGTTTAAAAAAAGCTCCCCTGTAAAGCCGTCAACAATTCCTCTGTCACCGTTTCTGACCTTTAAAAGAAGCTCTTCTCCCACTCCCACTATTGCAGGAATATTCATATTTCTTGCTAAAATTGCAGTGTGGGAATTCAAAGAACCGTGTGCTGTAACAAACGCAAGCACTCTTTCCTTGTCAAGAAGAACAGTTTCGCTCGGGGCTAAATCGGACGCACAGATAATTACCTTTCCCTCATCAGAAGTAGCAACAGCTTCACCGTCAGAAAGGTTTCTTAAAATTCTTCCCGAAATATCCCTTATATCAGCTGAACGTTCCTTCATATAGGCGTCGTCCATTGACGCAAAAATCTCTGCAAAATTTTCTCCCGTTATCCACACAGCATACTCAGCGTTTACCTTCTGGGTATCTATAATATTTCTCACCGACTCGTTAAAATCCTCGTCGTCAAGCATCATTATGTGTATTTCAAAAACCGACGCATTGGTTTCCCCAACCTCTTTAAGCGCCTTTTCATAAATCATACGAAGCTGTTCCTTTGAGAGCCTTTTGGCAGTTTCAACCCTCTGTTTTTCAGCCTCTGTATCTGTAATTTCACGGCGTCTGACTTCGATTTCCTGCTTTTTAAAAACAGAAATTTCCCCGTCGGCTATTCCACCATAAACGCCTTTTCCCGAAAATATAAACATAACTAAACACCTCTTGCCACAATCTGTGTTTAGTATGCGTTTTAGTTTTTAAAATATGCTAAACAAGTTCCTTCAGCAGTTTATCTATGAGTGCTTTTTCACCAAGTCCCTCTGAAAAGGTTGTAGCACCACCGGACGCTGTGCCAAGCTTTAATGCGTATTCGTAATCGCCCTTTGAAAGCCCTGCCACAAAGCCTGCAACCATTGAGTCACCTGCTCCCACAGAGTTTTTGACTTCGCCCTTACAAACTCCCGAAATATGGGTTTTATCATTTTCGTCAACAAGCAAAGCGCCTTTTTCAGCCATAGAAACAAGCACATTCAAAGCGCCCATTTTCTTTAATTCTCTTGCATATTTTTCTACGTCAGAAATATTTTCAAGGCTTACGCCGAACATTTCTCCAAGCTCAATATCGTTAGGCTTTACGAGAAATGGTCTGTATTTAAGCACCTTTAAAAGAAGTTTTCCCGAACAGTCAACAACGCATCTCACCTTTTTGTTTTCAAGGCGTGCAAGGATTTTTTCGTAAATATCGTCAGGCAGTGTATTCGGAATACTTCCTGCAAGAACAAGTGTATCGCCTTCCGAAAGTTTATCAAGCTTTGAAAAAAGTTCGGCAATTTCTTCATCAGAAATGAAAGGTCCCTGACCATTAAGCTCGGTTTCCTTATCGGATTTGATTTTTACATTTATTCTTGAAAAACCGTTTTTAAGGTGAACAAAATCGGTTTTTACTCCCTTTTCACAAACGCCCTTTTCAATTGCGTCTCCTGTAAAGCCTGCCACAAAGCCAAGCGCCACAGACTCAATTTCAAGCTCCTTTAAAACCAGCGAAACATTTATTCCTTTTCCACCAAAATAAATTTCTTCACGGTTGCTTCTGTTGACAAAGCCCGTTTTCATTTCGCCTGTATGCATAACATAATCCACAGCCGGATTAAACGTAACTGTATAAATCATATTTTTCTCCCAAAAATTTTATTTGTATATAATAGTATAACTCAAAATTTTTCTAAGTTCAATAGAAAATAAAAAATTCCACTGCATAAGGTGGGTGGACACAGAGGAGTATTACACGGACCTATTGAGGAAAACCCTTTTGAAAAAGGGTTATTCCTCAAACTCCTTTCCTAAAACTTTAGTATTTAATTTGAGCCTGATAGGGTTTATCCTATCAGGCTCAAATCAGTATTAAAGTCTTTGGAAGGGGGCTCGGGGGACAACCTTTCTTCAGAAAGGTTTCCCACGATAAATTCATATAATATA
>JAFTNX010000099.1 GCA_017451665.1 Oscillospiraceae bacterium
AGTCTTCTTTGCAGATACACCTGCCGAAAGCATAGGCCCAATAATTACCATTCCCTCAGGTATGTTCTGTAACGCAATTCCTCCTGCTATCATAAGCGCCTGAGAAACATTCTCCGAACCAAATCCTACACCTGCTGCAATACCCTCAGGCAGATTATGTATTCCGATAGCTATTACAAAAAGTAAAATCTTGTCGAGACCTTCGTTGTTGTGACTTTCGCTGTCAACTCCCATAAGATTGTGAATGTGAGGCACAAGCCTGTCGATAAAGTTAAGCCCTAACGCCCCTGCAAAAATCCCCACAACCGTTATGAGTATTCCCCACTTGCCACCGTATTCAATTGACGGCAGAATAAGTCCCAGTATTGCTGCTGCAAGCATAACTCCTGCTGCAAAAGCAAGCACTATATCAGAAAATCTGTGCGAAATCTTTTTAAAAGCAAATCCCATGAGCGAGCCGAATACCGTAGCCCCACCCACTCCCAGAGATGTAAGCAAAACAAGTTCCATAAATATCACTCCTTTTACTTTTTTATTATACATCATTTTTAAATTCAGTTCAAGTGTTGTAAAAAAGTGTTAAATGTGGTATAATTTCAAAAGAGGTGAGCTTATGAAAATTCTTGTGGTTGAGGATAATAAGGAAATCAACAGACTTATCTGTGATTATTTAAAAACTCAGAATATGGATACCCTTTCTTGTGAAAACGGACTTGACGCTGTGCGTATCATAAGAGAAAACAAAGAGCTTTCTCTTGTGCTTCTGGACCTTATGCTTCCTTTTCAGAGTGGGGATATGGTGCTTATGAAAATCAGAGAATTTTCACAGATACCTGTAATTATCCTTTCTGCAAAAAGTACTGTTTCTACCAAAATCGACCTTATAAAAATGGGTGCTGACGACTATATTACAAAGCCTTTTGACCTTGATGAGCTTTATGTAAGAATTGAAGCCGTTTTAAGAAGATGTCAGCCACAAAATAAAACCGAAACAAAAAACCTGCTTACCTTTAAAAACCTTACCCTTGACAGAAACAGTAAAACCGTTACCCTTTGTGAAAATACCCTTTCACTTACAGTTAAGGAATACGCAATTTTAGAGCTTATGCTTTTAAACCCTACAAAGCTTTTTTCTAAGGCTAACCTTTTTGAAAATGTCTGGAATGAGCCTTATTTTTCAGACGACAATACAATAAAGGTGCATATGAGTAACCTGCGTTCAAAACTAAAAAAATATGACCCCGACGAGGAATACCTTGATACCGTCTGGGGAATGGGCTATAAACTTCATATTTAACCTTTTCTTTACCTTTTGCTTAACGGTTTCTTTACCTTGAAGTTTTATACTTTGATTAAAGGAAAAAAACAAGAAAGGGAGTTATGTATGTCACAGACAATTTTAACTATCAAGAATATGTCAAAAACATACGGCAAGGCTAAGGTCGTTGACGGTTTCAGCCTTGAAGTAAAAAAAGGACATATCTGTGGACTTATCGGACCTAACGGTGCTGGAAAAACTACTATTATGAAAATGATGGCAGGTCTTACTCTGCCTGATAACGGAGAGATGTCACTCTGGGGCGACAGCACAAATCTCGATAAAAACCGTAAGCGTATGAGCTTTATGATTGAAAGCCCTATTATCGACCCGGATATGACAGCAAGACAAAACCTTACATATTTAAGATATGTGCGTGGGGTTGCTGATAAAAATAAAATCGACGAGGTGCTTGAATTTACAGGCCTTTCAGATACATGAAAGAAAAAAGCTAAGCATTTTTCTCTCGGTATGAAACAGCGTCTCGGAATTGCAATGTCACTTCTCACCGACCCTGAAATTATGGTGCTTGACGAACCGGTAAACGGACTTGACCCTGAGGGTATCGTTGAGGTAAGACATATGCTTCAGAAGCTTTCAGATGAAAGAAACGTGACAATTATTATTTCAAGCCACCTGCTTTCTGAACTTTCTGAGCTTTGTACCGACTATACAATTATAAATCACGGTAAGCTTATTGTAAGCCTCAGCGCAGAAGAACTTTCCGAACAGTGTAAGAGCTATATCTGTGTCAGAACAGATAATATGGAAAAAACTACTGCCATTTTAGAAGAAAAGCTTTCACTTAAGGATTATAAGGTTTTCCACGACGAAGAGCTTCACATTTTTGAAAAGCTTGATAAGGTTGCTCTTATTTCAAAAACCATCACCGATAACGGAATAGTTATCACAAGACTTTGCGAAGAACACGCAAGTCTTGAAGAATTCTATCTCTCGAAAGTAGGTGATGATAATGAGTAAACTCATTAAAGCAGAATGGTACAGATTTACTCATTCAGGAATAATGTTCAAGGTGTTTATATTCATGACATTTTTCTCGTTTTTAATGCATTATATTAATGACCCTAGGTTTTTAGAGCATACTTTATGCGAAAATATGGTTTCCTATTCAAGCGTTATAGGTCTTGTATTGTGTATGTTTTTGGGAACTCTTATCGCAGCAACCCTCGGAATGCTCTATCATAACAGAACAGGCAATTACGAAATAATGGACGGAAATACACCGTCACAGATAATTTTAAGCAAGCTGATTGTTTATATTTCAAGTTGTATGGTAGCAGTTTTTCTTCCTATGGGAATTATTTCAGTAATTGTGGGAATGAAAAATGGCATCGGCGAAGGCCTTAACCTTCCACTTTTCTACTCAATGATTTTTGTTAAGGTGTTGCATATCGCTTCTGTCGCTGTGCTTTCTACACTTATACTTAAAAGCCTTCTGGGTGCAGCTATCCCTTATATAAGATTTCTGATTTTTGAAATAATGGGCTTTGAAATGATTACAATGGCATTTCCTTCAAACACAACTATAAGAGAAATCGCACAGTTCTTCCCTGCATATCAGGTGAACTATTCACTTATCCAGCTTACAGGCGATTGTGGAGAGCTTGTGCTGAAATTTATTATTAGCTTTGTTGTTGAAATTCCACTGCTTTATATTGTTACGTATGTAGGCTACAAGAAAAAATGGTTTGTTAAATAAAATACAGGAGGTGCATTATGGAAATAGCTTTGATTATAGCAATAGTGTGCCTCCTTTTTGTTTTGCTTGTATTTCTTGTTAAGTATTTCACTCTGAAAATGGAAATACGACGCTTTTCAAAACAGGTTGATAAACTAAAAGATGAGCTTTATGAACAACCACTGAAACTCAATACCTTTGATAAGGATATCGTCAACCTTGCAAATTCCATAAATGAACACGTTTTTATCAGCCGTCAGCTTTCGGTGGAATATAAAACTGCTCAGAAAAATTTAAACAACGTTATTTCAGGCATTTCACACGATTTTAGAACGCCTCTTACTGCGTCACTCGGGTATCTGCAGATGATTGAAAAATCAGGTGAACTCAGCGACAACAACACGGAATACTTAAATGTGGCAATTACCAAAAACAAATACTTAAAAGAGCTTTCTGATGAGTTTTTTGAAATTACTGCCAACAATAAAGACGAAGAACAGACTTTTGAGAAAATCAATCTTTCAAATACAGTTTCCGAGCATCTCCTTTTGCAGTATAACTGGATTGAAAGCAAACAGATTTCTCCTGAAATCGAAATTAAAGAAAATATCCATATCGAAACTGTCCCTCACTATCTTACGAGAATAATCGACAACCTTTTTTCAAACGCACAGAAATATGCCCTGTCACGGTTTTCATTGTCCCTTAAATGTGGTGAAAAAATCACCCTGACAGTTTCAAACGACATCCACGCCGAAGAGGATATTGACGTAAAAAGAGTATTTGAACCGTTTTTCAGAGCCTCCTCCCGTACAGAAAACGGAACAGGTCTTGGACTTTATGTGGTTAAAAATCTTTGCGATAAGCTTGGCTATGAAATATCTGCCGAACTGTCAGAGGATAAGATTTTCACCATAAAAATAGTGTTTTAAAATAAAAAATCCTTCCTTTTTAAGGTGAGTGGTCATAAAGAAGTATTACACGGACTTATTGAGAAAAACCCTTTTGAAAAAGGGTTATTTCTCAAACTCTTTTCCTAAAACTTTCAATTTAAAATCCCATATAGGGTTTGAACCCTATATGGGATTTTACGTTAAAAGTCTTTGGAAGGGGGCTCGGGGGACAACCTTTCTTCAGAAAGGTTTCTCCCCGATAAGTTCATATAATATACTTCTGTATAACTATCCATCTTAAAAGGGAAGGGTTTTTTTAATTTACAATAAGAGTTGCCGAGCCGTATGCCTTGATTGGATTTCCATTTTCGTCGTATTCCGTAGTGTATCTCACCATAAACGGAATTCTGTCAGCTGTAAGAGGAACAACAGCTTCAAAATCGCCCTCGCCCTTTTCCAGCTTTTTCATCCAGTCGTGATACATATCATAGGTTTCCATAGGGAAAATCCCCTGCTCGTATAACGGCTCAGGATAGTTTCTCACAAGTGCAGGAAGCCCCAAATCTCTCATACATCTGAAACAAGGTCGCATTTCCTTTGTGGCAATTGTGTATTCCCAGAAGTAAACCTTTGCCTGTTCAATGGCAGTCTTGAAATGCTTTTCCTTTTCTTCAAAATCGCTGATACGCTTTCTTTCGGAAGTTATATTTCTAATCATAGCATAGAAAAGATAACTGTTATCGCTCTTGCCAATCATTCTGGCATTTGTTCTGATAACCATTTCCTCAGCCCCACAACAGGACGAAGAAATAACTCTTACAGTTTCGCACTCCTGCTCCTCGCCTGTGCTGATAGCCTTTTTAAGCATATCAAAATAGATTTCGGTATTCTCCTTGTCAAAAAATCTCATCGGGTCGTCCTTGATAAGGTCGTTTTCAGTAAGATTCATACAAAGCTCCTGAAGGTATTTCTTGTTTACCCTCAGCACCTCTACCTTTTCACCGTCAAACTCGAATATCGCTGCCCCACCTACATAATTGTTGAATATAAGTGTTTCCTGGGATTTCGGACTCCAGAAATTCAAAGCGTCAAGAGAATCAATAAGATTCATCTGCGAAATAGCCATACCGATGTAGCTTGAACTTACAAGCTCTCTGTATTTTTCCTCGCTAAGAGGCTTTGAATATAAAAATCCCTGAATGTATTCGCAACCGATGCTTGTTAAAAAGTCAGCCTGAGAAATATTCTCAACGCCCTCAGCTATAACAGGAATTCTCAGCCATTTAGCCATTCTTACGACAGAACTTAAAATCGTGCCACCCTTGTTTGACTTGTTGTCCTCTCTCAAGAACTGCATATCAAGCTTTATGGTGTCAAGCTCTAATTCTTTTAATACGTTAAGCGAAGAATATCCGCTGCCAAAATCGTCCATTT
This sequence comes from Oscillospiraceae bacterium, assembly GCA_017451665.1. GTDB lineage: Bacteria > Bacillota > Clostridia > Oscillospirales > Ruminococcaceae > JAAZZIT01. Next base: position 5,345 of record JAFTNX010000099.1, read on the forward strand.
CAACAATGTACCCTGCATCGTGAAGCTTTTCAATAACCTCATTTGTGTGCTGACCGTTTCCTAAAATAGCAGATTCCGTAATCTCAACTCTCAGATACCTTACAGGCACACCATACTTTTCTCTGATTGCCTCAAGTCTTTCAACAAAATCAGGCATAAATATATCATACCTTGAAAAGTTTGTTGAAATCGGCACAATGGCAGTTTTCTTGTCAATACAGTCTTTAAGGAAAATACAAACCTGCTCAAAAACATAAAGGTCAAGGTTTGTAATAAACCCGTTCTTTTCAAAAATCGGAATAAACGCTGCCGGTGGAATAATTCCCTTTTCAGGGTGATTCCATCTTACAAGTGCCTCAGCACCTATGAGCATTCCCGTAGAATGATTGTACTGTGGCTGATAATGGACTATAAACTGCTTTTCGGAAAGCGCCATAGCCATCATTCCAACAATTTCCTGTTCGCCGAGCATATCCTTTCGGATTTCTTCGGTGAATACCCCATATCTGTTTGTGTAGCTGCCCTTAACAGCCGACTGCGCAAGAATAGCTCTGTCAATCATAGATTCACAGGAAAGCTTTTCGCCGTTTGTAACATAAACACCTGCGTTGAATGTAATTTCAAAAGGCAAATCATATGCCGAAATCGCCTCAAAAATAACATCAATAACCTTTTGTGGAGTAACCTCCATTGTGTTTATAAACAAAACAAATCTGTCAGAACCTATTCTGCAACCACAGTCGTTATGCCTGAT
>JAFTNX010000100.1 GCA_017451665.1 Oscillospiraceae bacterium
AGCCCTTATCTGCTTTAAGGTGCGCCTTGATTTCGCCAATCAGAACAGGCATAAAATCCCCCTATCTCGAAAAACTGCTCTCCGAAGTACCGAAGAGCAGAGTTTAGTTTTTTATGGAATATCCGGGTCAGAAACATTGAAAATAATATACTTTACGTCGCCTGAATACCACACATCGTCATATCCCTGTGCGTAAATTGTAGCCTGCACCTCAACGTTTCCGTTTTCAATACTATGAGCCTGCATACTATATTCAGCAACAACATCGATATTTGTCAGCTTTGACATAACATCCTTTGGACCTATAAGAGTAACATCAGTTATCTTTTCGGTATTGACAGTTATAGCCTTGTTTGCAGGTTTATTTAAAATTCTTATATTTGACTGGTCAATAGTAAATTTCTTACTTACAAGTCCTGTACTATCAAGCTTTGCAGTAACCTTATCAATTCCACTTGCGTTAATAATATCATTTTCAAGAGTAACGTCAAATTCAAATTCGCTGTCAAGTGAAATTTCATTAAGGTTAACAGAGCCTACATCAATTTTTTCAACAAGTGAAATATCCTTAGTTGACTGAACGTTTATAGTTTCAGGGTCAAATGTGAATTTCAGCGAAGATGCGTCAAATTTATTACCCTGCTGTTTAACATTTATACTGAACGGAACTGATTTTGACATAAACACAGGGAATGTAACATTAAAGCTTTCTGTTGAGAATTCAAAATCCGACTTATCCATAACATCACCGTTATTTGAATAAAGCACGATTTCAGTATCATCTGTTGAGAATGTTTCAGTAAGTTTCTGCTTATTTCCTTTTACAAGCACAACAGCTCTGTTTATCTTTGAAATCTCATTTTCAGGGCCGGAAATTGTAATTGTTTCAGGCTCACACACAGGAGTTTTCAAAACATAGCCCTCATCAGCGCTTATGCCTGTATACTCAACCTCAATCGGGAATTCCCTTGACTGGTTATAGTCAAACTTAACCTTACAGGTTGAAGGAGTAACCTTAACGATATTGAAATCGTCACCGTGCGCAGATTTAACTGAAATAGCAAGTTCATAAGTACCGTCGCTGAAAACGTCCTTAACCTCGACAGATGCCACAAGGTCATCAGCTGAGTAGTTACCGATTTCATAACGCATACCACTGAGTTTAACGTCAACTGTTGTATTCTCGTTGAAGTTTACAACTGAAAGTCCGTTTTCGTCAGCAAATGTACCGCTTATATCAAGCTTTACAGGCACGTCATAAACGGTTGTATAGATAGTAGGAAACATAGTTATAGAAAGAATAATCCACAAAACTACTGCAAGGACAACAGAAACTATTTTAAGCATCATATTATTCTTGCTTTTAGAGGATTTTTTTACTTTTCTTTCTTCCACTTCTGTTTCACCCTTTCCTTTAATGAATTTTTGCCACCCTCGGCATTAGTATCGCTCTGAACAAGTCTTTGTTTCAGAAGTCGTCTCAGGCTATCCTTATTGAAGCCTCTTGTAAGCTCGCCGTCCTCAGCAACAGAGATTGTTCCCGTTTCTTCCGAAACAACAACCACAATAGCATCAGAGTTTTCACTCATACCGATAGCAGCTCTATGACGTGAGCCAAGCTGTTTGTTTATAAGCTCTTCCTTCTGTGGCTTTGGCAGGAAACAACCTGCTGCAAGAATTCTTCCGTTTCTCATAATAACGGCACCGTCGTGAAGTGGCGTATTCGGGAAGAAGATATTTCCAAGCACTTCAACGCTCGGAGTACAGTTTAAAATTGTACCTGTATCAATCTGTTCACCAAGTCGAGTCTGTCTTTCACAAACGATAAGTGCGCCTGTTGCAGTAGAAGAAAGCTCTCCTGCTGCGTCAACGATAATTTCAATAGCCTTATTCCAGTCTGTATCTGTTTCGTCGTTATCGTTGCTATTAAAAATTGACGTAAAGTCAACCATTTTTGTTCTTCCCATTTTATCAAGAATTCTTCTCAGCTCCGGCTGGAAAAGAATAATGATAGCAATAATTCCCCACTGGAAAACATTTTTCAGAAGGAATGTAATAACCTTCAGGTCAAAGAAGCTTGAAAGCATATATGCGACACAGATAATAACAATACCCTTTATAAGCTGTGTAGCTCTTGTTTCTCTGATGAGTTTAATTCCGTGATAGATAAGATATGAAAGAATAGCCATATCAATAATATCAGGCAAAGAAATAGACATAAACACGCTTATAAGTGCACTAAACGCCTCTCTGATATAATCCATCACATCTCACCTCTCCTCAATTCAAAGAATTTAAACGTACTAATAAGAATATTTTATCACATCTACACAGTTTTTTCAAGGGGATTCTGAAGATTTTTTCGCTAAAAACACGCACTTTTACAACTTATTTACATTTCGACAAAAGTAAAAACTTCTGCATAGAATGACATTAGGGTCATAAAAAGTATTTTACAAGAAAGGAGAATTATTATCACTTCAAATTTAATTGCAATGAGTTCAATTACCTATGCCATAAAAGCCAAGAAGCTTCTCATTTCAAAGGGTTTAAGATGTGAAATCACAAGGACGCCAAAAAATTTAGGCTCAGGGTGTGGGTATTCAATAAGAGTATTTAATCCGACCGATGATATTCTGCGCATTTTAGAGGGTGCAAAAATCAAATGGAATGATTACACCACAAACTGAAAGGAAGATTGTTTTGATATATTTTGACAATTCAGCCACAACCTTTCCAAAGCCGTCGGGGGTTTTGCAGGGTGTAGTTGACGGAATAAGATAATACGGTGGAAATCCCGGAAGAAGTGGTCACAGACTATCTTTAAAAACTGCCGAAAAAATCTTTTCTGTAAGAAGTGACATTGCAGATTTTTTTAAAGCAGAGGCAGAAAACGTGATTTTCACATTAAACGCAACTCACGCTCTTAATTTAGCAATAAAGGGCATTATGTCAGACGGTGGGCATATTATATTTTCTTCACTTGAACACAATTCGGTTTCACGACCGATAGTGGCATTAGCCGACGAAAGAAAGTGCGATTACTCAATAGCAAAGGTTTTTAGTGATGACGGGCAGACTTTAAAAGAGTTTGAAAAACAGATACGCCCCGACACAAAATGCATATGCTGTACTGTTGCGTCAAACGTCACAGGACAGATACTACCCTATCAAAAAATCGGTGGGCTATGTAAAAGCAGAGGTATTTGTTTTATCGGGGACTGTGCACAGGGGGCAGGAGTTTTACAAGTAAGTCTTGATGACGGATTTAACTTTATCTGCACAGCAGGTCACAAGGGTTTATACGGGCCGACAGGAACAGGTTTGTTGATTTCTGACGGGAAATATCAGCTTAAAACCATTATCGAGGGTGGCACAGGAGCAACTTCGGGAGAGCTTATACAGACGGAATTTCTACCCGAGCGATTAGAAAGTGGTACAATAAATGTCTGTGGAATAATCGGTTTAGGAAGAGGAATTGAGTTTGTAAAAAAAGTGACGCCAAAAAGGATTTTCAGTCATGAAAG
>JAFTNX010000101.1 GCA_017451665.1 Oscillospiraceae bacterium
ACAAGCTATATGAAAGAGCTTCTGGAAAATGCAGGCGTGACTGCTGAAATTCATACCCTTGAAACCAAACCTTACGAGGTAATTTAGTGTTTCATGCTTAGTTTTTTTATTTAAAATCGTTGCCATAAGGCAACACAATAATTGTCAAGTTGTCATATATCTCGCAAGCGAGCTATGTCAATTGTCAATTGGAGAGGATTTTTTTATGGCATTAGACGGAATATTTTTAGGACTTGTAAAAAAAGAGCTTGAAATTCTTGTTGACGGACGAGTTGATAAAATCCACCAACCCTCAAAGGAAGAAATACTTATGGCTTTCCGTACAAGAAACGGTAGCTATAAGGTGATTTTTAACCTTTCAGCAGGAACAGCAAGAGCACATATAACTGAGGCAGAAATCGAAAACCCAAAAGTTCCACCAATGTTTTGTATGCTTTTGAGAAAACACCTTATGAGCGCAAAACTTACTGCAATTCGCCAGATGGGTAGCGAGAGAATTCTCTTTTTTGACTTTGACGCTACTAACGAAATGGGCGATAAGGTGAATTTCACCCTCTGTGTTGAAATTATGGGTAGACACTCAAACCTTATGCTTGTAAACTCCGAAGGCCGTGTTGTTGACGCTATCAAACGTGTGGGACAGGATGTTTCAAGCGTCAGACCTGTTCTTCCTAATGTGGAATATACCCTCCCACCACGAGAGGATAAAATAAGCATTTTTGAAATTGATAAAACCGGACTTCAGAACAGACTTGAAACCCTCCCTGAGATGAAAATTGATAAGGCTGTTATGAAAATCGTAGAGGGCGTTTCTCCTGTTTTTGCAAGAGAAGCTGAACTTTTTTGTGCAAAGGGCGAGGAGATTTCTACAAAAAATCTTACCCAAGACCATATCGACAGACTTGCTTTCTTTTTGAAAAAAAGCAGTAACGATATTCTGGAAGGAAAGAATAAATTCATAACCCTGAGAACTAAAGAAGGGGATTTGAAGGACTTCTGCTTTTGTGATATAACCCAGTATGGCGCACTTATGGTTAAAAAGGAATTCGACTCTGCCTGTAAGCTTCTTGACTATTTCTATACCTCAAGAGATTTGGCGTCACGAATGAAACAGCGTGCAAGCGACCTTTTTAAGCTGATTCTGAATTTAAGCGAGAGAATTTCCCGACGTGTTTCAAATCAGAAACAGGAGCTTAAAGAATGTGACGACAGGGAAAAATTCAAGGTTTATGGCGACTTGATTATGTCAAACCTCTATCGCCTTGAAAAGGGTATGGAATTCGCAGAGGTTGAGAATTTCTATGACGAAAACTGCCCGACAGTAAAAATCCCCCTTGATAAACGCTATACCCCTACCCAGAATGCCCAGAAGTATTATAACGAATACAGAAAGCTTGACACTGCAAAAAAACATCTGACAAAGCTTATCGCTGACGGTGAGGCAGAAATTCTGTATATCGACAGCGTTTTTGACCTGCTCAGCAGAGCGTCAACCGAAGCTGAGGTTATTGAACTGAGAACGGAACTTTCCGAGCAGGGCTATGTGAAAGCCCCACGTTTTAAAGGGAAACCACCTAAGGCTTCACCACCTATAAAATACACCTCCAAAAATGGCTTTGAAATTCTTGTGGGAAGAAATAATAAGCAGAATGATAAACTCACTCTGAAAGACGCTGATAAAAGCGATTTGTGGCTTCACACAAAGAATATTCACGGCTCACACGTTATCATAAAATGTGAGGGTAAAGAGCCTGATGAGGAAACCATACTTTATGCTGCAAAGCTGGCTGCGTACCACTCAAAGGCAAGAAGCTCTTCACAAGTGCCTGTTGACTTCACAGAAGTAAGGTATGTCAAAAAGCCAAACGGCGCAAAGCCTGGAATGGTAATCTTCACAAATAACAGAACAGTTTATGTCAACCCGACGGAGCTTGATGCGTTATGAAAAAGGTTTTAAATAAGGAATTTTTTCATAGGGACTGCCTTGACGTTGCACCCGATTTGGTGGGAAAAATCCTCTGCGTCAGACAGGCCGATAATTCCGTAAGGCGTGTTCGCATAACAGAGAGCGAGGCTTATCGTGGCGAGGAAGACACAGCCTGCCACGCCCATAAGGGACGCACCCCAAGAACAGAGCTTCTCTATGGAAAAAGCGGGATAATTTATGTGTACCTCTGCTACGGAATGCACTGGCTTATGAATATTATCACAGGCGAGGAGGGACACCCTCAGGGAGTGCTTTTCAGGGCAGGGGGAATACCACTTGACGACAGTGGCGTAAAGAAAAAGCTTGACGGCCCTGCGAAACTCACAAAATATCTCGGAATAAATAAATCCCATAACGGTATGAAAATTTATGATAACCCCGACGTGTGGCTTGAAGACGACGGCGAAACTTTTGAAATTAAAACAGCCAAAAGAGTCGGCATCGACTACGCCACAGAAGAATACCGAAACAAACAATGGCGATTCTGCCAGCGTTAAGCTGGCAGAATTGACAATTGACATAGCTCGCTTGCGAGATATATGACAACTTGACAATTATTGTGTCGGCTTCGCCGACGGATTAAAAATTAAGAGTAGGAATTTTTCCTGCTCTTTTTTGTTTATCAAAGTGGTATTGTTTAGGTGGTTTTCACATTTGAAACGTCCTATGTAGGTATTTAATCGAAATGAAATCATCGGGCTACTTTGTAGCTATCTTAACAAAAGCATAAGAGAACTGCGATGTCTGTTTCATACCCGTTAAAAGTCGGAGGGGGGTTAATAAAGGATAAGGAAGGGGGTTCTAAAGGGGGACACCTTAAGGGAAAATTAGGGGGGACATCGACTTTTGGAGGTTTTGCTCATAGCTCCCAAAGGGAGATATATCGTCCACCTTTGGGTTTCCCCCTTTAAAAAGGTCACAAATGAAGTAAAATGGCAACGTCCCTTCACTACATTGTGACTACCAAAACAAAAAGCGTACAGAAAATCCGTACGCTTTCATTGTTAATTATTACATCTTATCGTCAGCAAATCCGCTTTCAACGAGGTCAACAAGACCGTTTACAGCAGCCTGTTCGTCAGCGCCATCAGCAATAATTCTGATTTCTGTGCCACCAACAATACCAAGTGAAAGAATACCAAGAAGGCTCTTAGCGTTTACTCTTCTGTCTTCCTTTTCAATCCAGATTGAAGACTTGAATTCGTTAGCCTTCTGAATAAAGAAAGTAGCAGGACGTGCGTGAAGTCCAACCTGATTCTGAACAACTACATCTCTTACGAACATAATTAAATCTCTCCATTCAATAAATTTCGTTTTTAATAAGCTACCCGTCCGAAAAGTACGGACAGAATTTTTGTCAAATTAAAATCCTATACCATTATTATACTATCATAAAAACCCTTAGTCAACGATAAAATATGCACAAAACCGTACTTTTGACGAATTTTCTGCTTTTTGATTATGTGGCGTTAAAATTGATAGTTGAATTTTGTGTAATTTAACCAATACCTTTGAAAGATTTAAAACATATTGTCCAAATTCTTTTAACATTACACTAAAAACACGTCGGATTTTGTGGCATTTTGCTTGGTTATTTTTATCCGTATTGATTTAATCATAAAAATATGTTACAATAATTTGTGAAAAATATACCTTAAAAAAGAGAGGAATTTTTATGAAACAGTTTCTTGAAATCGGAAAAATCGTATCTGTTTTTGGCATAAAAGGTGAAGTCAAGGTTCAGCCCTGGTGCGATAGTGGGGAATTTTTATGCGAATTTGATACCCTGTATAGAAAAAGTGGCGACGTTGTGGAAATCGAACATTCGAGAGTTTCAAAAAACGTCGTTGTAATGAAAATCAAAGGCGTGGATACCGTTGAGGACGCACAGAAAATGCGAAATCATATCCTCTATATGGACAGAAACGACGTTGAGCTTGAGGAAGGTAGCTATTTTGTGCAGGATTTAATCGGGCTGTCGGTGGTTGACGCTGACAACGGCACAGTTTACGGAAAACTCACTGACGTTTCGGAAACCGGCGCAAACGACGTTTATCACGTTGAAACAACCGAGGGGAAGTTGCTTTTGGTGCCTGCTATCCCTGAGGTGACTGTGGAAACTGACATTGAGGGCGAAACTATGAAAATCCGCCCACTTGACGGACTTTTTGACTTATAGCAAACGTGCCGTTTGCATCCATCTTTCACAAAAGGCGAAAAAACAAGTCCGAAAGTATGAAAAGGAGATTTCACAGTGAAAATTGATATAGCTACGCTTTTTCCGGAGATGTGTGAAAATTATTTTTCACAGAGCGTTGTGGGGAGAGCAAGAAAAAAAGGCATTTTTGAAATAAACTGCCACAACATAAGAGACTACACCACCGACAAGCACAACCGTGTGGACGACACCCCTTACAGCGAGCGTCAGGGTATGCTTATGCAGGCAGAGCCGATTTATCGCTGTTTTGAGCAGGTCACCAACGGAAAAGACAAGCCCCACGTCATTTTTATGTCACCTCAGGGGCAGGTGCTTACACAGAAAAAGTGCGTTGAGCTGTCAAAAATGGAGAATATTTTTATTCTCTGCGGGCACTACGAGGGGGTTGACCAGAGGGTGCTTGACGAGATTGTTGACGAGGAAATTTCCATCGGGGATTACGTTCTGACAGGTGGCGAGCTTGGGGCAATGGTGCTTGTGGACTCTGTTGTACGAATGCTTGACGGGGTGCTTTCAAAGGCTGATTGTTACGAGGACGAGTCGCATTTTTCGGGACTTTTGGAATACCCACAGTACACCCGCCCAGAGGAGTGGCACGGCAAAAAAGTTCCGGAAGTTTTACTTTCGGGGCATCACGCTAATATTTTAAAATGGCGTCGTGAACAGAGCCTTCTGGTGACAGCTAAAAAACGCCCTGATATGATTGACTGGGACACCCTCACCGATAAGGAAAAAGAACTGATTTCAATGCAAACGTGACGTTTGCATCCTCCTCTGCCACATATCCGTTTGTTCGGGACTTGAATTTTGAGTAGTGGCAGGGCTATCGGTTCGCTTAACGCTCACCTTAAAAAGT